>JAJHPK010000057.1 GCA_020890945.1 Nitrosomonas sp. | reverse complement strand
AACCGATTTACCATGCTTATCATCTGCCTCGCGAGGAAGACTATGGCCTGACTCCCAGAACGAAGAATGGTCCCGCGCTTGCTGGCTACGGAGCTGTTACTATGACTATAATGCACTGAAAAAAACACTAACGAGCCTGCTCACCAAGCTGTGGCAATCATTAACTTGGGATCGTGGAAAGGAGCTATCGGATCACGCCCGATTTACCATCGAATCCGGGGTTAAGGTGTTTTTTTGCCGACCCTAATAGCCCATGGCGACGCGGCACGAATGAGAATACCAACGGGCTTCTGCGGCAATACTTCCCAAAAGGCACCGATCTATCTCGTTGGAGTACTCAAGAGATCCAAGTAGTTGCCCATACGCTGAATAGCAGGCCCCGGAAAACACTTGGTTGGAAAACGCCTGTAGAAGCACTAAACGATCATCTAAAATCTATTCAACAACTCAGTGTTGCAACGACCGGTTGAATCCACCGCTGAATGAGCAATGAGCCCCTTTGTCAATCGGCATGCAAAACTATCCACTCTGAGATGATAAATTTCCGGCATTTTGCTGGGGAACTCTGGAGTGATAGAGATGAATATAATTGCCGAAATCAGAAGGCGACATTTTGTCAGCAAGGAAAGTATCAGTTCGATAGCACGATCGTTAAAGTTATCTCGTATCACAGTCAGGAGGCATTTAAAGACGGAAGCTGAGGCACAATGTAGTCTCCTCGGTAAATTGAGCCAGTTTGAAGTAGAGTTTCTTAACCAAAAGGAGCTCTAAGATGAAGAAATCGAAATATCGCGAGCAGCAGATCATTTCACTGCTCAAGGAAGTTAAACTGGGTGCCAACAAGGTTGTCAGTAACAAGGAAATATCTGACAACTGGCTTGGAAAAATATTGACAAGGCGCAATAAAAATGTAGTGGCAGTCGCTTTAGCCAACAAAAATGCGCCTATTATTTGGGCGCTATTGACCCAAAATACCTCATTCAAAGCTGACCTCATACCAGTGTGATTAGTATTTGGATTAATTTGATCAACGATCTATAGAAACGATTAGTAGCATTTAGTAAGGACAATTTACCGCCGATTGCTAAGGCAATCATGACGTGATGGCGAATTTGGTAAGACCGTAAATAGCTTAACCTTAACGAGACCTGGCACTTCGAGTGCGCTGCAATGATCAGGAGCCATTTAGCGAATTCCATCAGGGATAGGAGCTCGTTCTCCAATAGTAATCCGAATGTATGGCTGCAATCTAAACCAATTCATCATCAACTATTGAATGCCTTGCAAATCGTGGGCGTCCATGTAAGATCTCGTAAGAGTTACACAAACTGTCCTGCCGCATGTCCTGACGCCCACGCCCACTGAAAATTGAACCCACCTAAATGACCTGTCACATCAACGACTTCGCCAATAAAATAAAGACCTGGAACACGATTGGCTTGCATCGTTTTTGAAGACAATTCGCGTGTATCCACGCCGCCAATCGTTACTTCAGCTTTTTTGTAGCCGACCGTACCACTCGGAAAAACTTGCCAGCAGTGTAGTTTGTCTGCAATTTGTTGCAATTCTGCATCGGAATAGCGGTTGATCGGTTGAATAGCAAGTGATAGTTCGTTGCAAATAGTATCGCACCAAATTTGCACAAAACGCTTAGGCAAGAAGCGCGATAGTAGATTGCTCAACAGTACTGAACTGTTTCTAACCTCACTAAATATCTCTGTCGCAGTGTGTGAAGGCAATACATTGATATGGATTGCTTGTTTGGGTTGCCAATACGATGAAATTTGTAAAATAGCAGGTCCGCTTAAACCGCGATGAGTAAATAACACCTGCTCACGAAAGATCGCTCCATTGCAACTGACTTCGGCATCGATGGAAAGCCCGGATATCCCTTTGAACTGCAGGAATTCTTCGGCGTTGAATGTCAAACCCACCAAACCAGGTCGCAGCGGTATAACTGCAATATCAAACTGATTAGCAATTTGATATCCATAGCTACTCGCTCCAATTTGAGGAATCGATAATCCACCTGTAGCAACGACCAATGATTCGGCTTCAATCGTGTTACGTTCGGTGACGATCAGAAATGTTTGCGTGCCAGATCCATTTCCGGCTTGGTATTGCACCTCCTTGACTTGAGAAGGCATTTGCCAGTCCACGCCAACAGCAGCGCATTCTTCCTGCAACATATCAATGATTTGCTGAGCATTTTCATCACAAAACAATTGTCCCAGCTTTTTTTCATGGTAACGAATGCCGTGCTTGTTAATAAGCGCCATGAAATCTTGCGGAGTAAAACGCGCTAATGCCGATCGACAAAAATGCGGATTATTAGAAATGAAATATTCAGGTGAACAGTAACGGTTAGTAAAATTGCAACGTCCACCCCCTGAAATTCGAATTTTTTCTCCTAATTGACGCGCATGATCGATTAATATGACACGGCGCCCACGTTTGCCAGCCTCGATCGCGCACATCATACCGGCCGCGCCTGCCCCTATGATGGCAACATCTTTGCAAATTCTTTTTACTGTGCTCATGGCAAACTTAATTCACTTCCGAATGATAGAAAAATCTCGTGATAGCGATCAGAAAAGAATCATTATTCGAGACTCGATCCTATATATAATAGAGATTTTGCTACTTAGTTGCGCGCTTCAATTGGAATGCATAAAGATTCCTGCCATTATTTTTCCCAAAAAACGCTATCATCGATGTCTTATTTACAACTCACAAATAATCAATTAAACCCTGAAGGTTATTGGAGTAAACCTCTCAAAAAATTACGCTCACCTTCTCCGCGCGAACTCGCTCTTTTTGATCAAAATGGTTACGATTTAACTAACTTGGAAAAAAACTATGCGAAAATTAATCTCGGTAATATGCATTCTCATCGAGAGCATAGATTCGCCCTAAAAGCACCTTGGTTTATTCAAGCAGCAAAAAACGAAGGGGCTGTACTGAATCACAGTTTGTTATTTGAACGCAAAGGATACGCCGGAGAAGCACTTGAACAATTGGAGCAGTGGGCAGATAAAAATCCTCTCATTTTCAAAATCATTAAAATGCGTCCGAAATGGGGACTCGATTTCAGCATGGATTATGTTGACCGTGCTGGTAATGTTTTTGAAGTTTTACATTGGGAATATGATGGTTTCGACTATCCAGAAGTAGCAGAACGCAAGGAGCAATTACAACATAAATTTGCTTCAATCGATTGGGACGATGCGGCTGCTAATATACTTAAACTAAAAAATCACTGGCATCACTTGGATTTTTTCTCACAAAGCGACTGGAAGTGCAATTATTTTGGCATTGTCAAAGAACGCTTCAAAATGGTCATTTGGGACTGAGAAGCATCCAGTGAATTCGTAGGCAACATCGTTTTAAGTTGCAAAATCTGAATGAAGAATGTCCGTCGCTAATGTTTACAGGACTCTCAATTTCACAATTTTAGTTATCCGCCATTCATACCAAGACGATGGGCTATCATCATGACAATAAACAAGAAAAACGACAAACCGATACGGATACTTAATGATCGCACCATCCGTGTCGAATGGCCTTTATCTTTATACATATAGTACAGCGCAGAAGCCATGCTATACACAATTAATAGAAAAACGACTATCGCAAAAATTTTCAAAGCATTATCCTCGATAATATCTAACTTAATTCAAGTTTAGCCCACTTTAATCATTTGTCCAACGACTACTTTAAATTCAGCACGATTAAATTGATAATGCTGCATTAAATCGACAGCACCATTAGACATTCATCATTGAATTACACACTTCATAATCTGAAAACAGTACCCACTGGATCTTTACCCACAGCCATTTTTTTAATGGGCCCTACAGCCAGTGGCAAAAGTCAAATCGCACTGGATATCGCAGCTCATTTTCCAGTGGAGATTATTAGCGTCGATTCAGCGCAAGTATATCGCTGCATGGATATTGGTACGGCCAAACCAAATTCAATAACACTTCAACAAGTGACACATCACTTGATTGATGTCATCGACCCAGATCAGAGTTATTCCGCCGCACAGTTTCGTCTGGATGCTTTATCTCTGATGAAAGCCATCACTGAACGAGGCAAAATTCCCCTGTTAGTTGGCGGTACTATGCTGTACTTTAAGGCTTTATTAGAAGGATTGTCGGAATTTCCTTCGGCTGACAAGAATCTTCGTTCAGCTCTGGAAAAAGAAGCGTTAGTGCTTGGCTGGCCGGCTATGCACAAAAAACTTTCACAACTCGACCCACAAACCGCTGAACGGATCAAACAAACCGATAGTCAGCGCATACAACGCGCATTAGAAATCTGCATGTTGACTAAAAAATCGGTGTCCGAATTAATTCATAACTCGCAGCACACCGTTGATTTTCCCTATCAAACCATCCAAATTGCGCTATCCCCCAGTGATAGAAGCCTGCTACATCAGCGGATTGCAACACGTTTCAAGACAATGTTAGACGCAGGATTGGTTGACGAAGTCATCTCGCTTCGTCAACGCTTTCCAACGCTCGATATGCAATGCCCTTCCATGCGTTGCGTCGGTTATCGCCAAAGTTGGTTATACCTGCAGAATCAAATCAATCACCAAGAATTATTTGAGATGGGAGTCGCTGCGACTCGTCAACTTGCAAAGCGACAACTTACTTGGTTACGCGGCTTAAGTAAAACTCATGAAATAAATGAATTTGATTGCCTATTAGATGACTTATCAACAGCAGTGATTGATTTTATACACGCGAAACCAGACAAATAATCTAACAGGCTACCCCATAAAATCTTTACAGATTACGGAAAGGTAATTGAATACAGTATTCCCCCATCTTTTCTTAAGACATAAAGTGTTCCATCCGGGGCTGTCTGAAAATCAACCATTTGCCCCATTCCAGTTGCAAATGAAACAGACTTGTTCGTAGCAATATCATAACGGCGAATCCATCCACCACAAAAATCTCCATAAAAATAATCACCTACATAATCTTTAGGAAATTCATCTTTGATTGGATTATAAAATGCGCTACCGATAATTGCGGTACATGGCAAATTCGTAGCATGCGGATAAACGATTATAGGATTGCGAAAACGTGTATCCGTGCTCTTTCCTTCTTTAATCGGCCAACCATAATTCGCCCCCTTAATGATTTGATTCACCTCTTCCCAGCTATCCTCTCCGACGTCATTCACATAAATCCGTCCTGAGCCAGGCTGCACATCAAAATTATATGGATTCCTGAGCCCTTTTGCCCAAATAGCTCGATTGACGCCACTCGCACTATTATAAAAAGGATTATCCGTCGGGATACTGCCATCCTTATTAATGCGAAGCATTTTTCCCTTTAAGTTAGCTAATGATTGCGCATTACTAGCAACGCCACCATCACCCACTGCAATATAGAGTTTCCCATCCGCACCAAAACCGATTGCGCCTGCATTGTGTTCTTTTGACGATCCAGATGGTTGAATGTCTAACAATACATCTTCACTATCTGGTAAGACCGTATCACCATTCGCTTTAAAACGACTCACACGATTATGAATTACCGGTGATTTGCTGGTATAAAACACATACACCCATTGATTGACTAAGAAATTAGGATCAAACGCAATTCCCAGCAAACCTCTTTCACCTTGACTATCAACACGGGTTGCAATATCCAGGAATGGCTGTGACAACACAGTACCTTTCTCAACAATTTTAATAAGCCCTGCTTGTTCCGCAATAAAGACACGACCATCCGGTGCAATGACCAAACGCGTTGGATTGACTAAATTTTCTGCAACGACCTTCTGGCTGAATCCTGACGGAACAGCAGCGTATGTTTGTACGGGAAACAATACTATTGCAACCACAACTATCGAACATTTTATAAATTTTTTTATTCTCGCTGAGAATTGATTTGAATACATAATACTCTCCTTAAGTCTAGGAAATTTCAGAGTTCAGGATTGTCTACCGAACCATTGATTGAAATACTGTTGATAACGATGAAGAATTTATAAAAAGTTAACAATTCAACTCTTTATAATATTTCTTGAAGTTTGATAGTATTGTAAAAGCTAACCACACAACCTGATTGGAATGTACTCATTGAAAGAGACAATTTCCAAGATCGCTATCTATAGCCACGGCGCATAGTAACAGCTCATTATCCTTTGTGCAAAGGCAAATGAAGTTGCTTATTTAACAGATACATAATGAAAACTTCGCACAGCTGCAATCTTGGTTAACCATGCGAATACCAGGATTTTGGTATATTTTTGTAAAATACCACAAATACCTCATTTCAGTTTAATTCCGATGAATTTGTAAAGTAATTGAGTATTTTTAGGCATGTTCTTTCAAACAAATCAAGATAATTCACTCTTAGCTAGGAATTTAAAAATCAATAACAGCATCCGAGTGATCAATCAAAATTGCAACCATGCAAAGGTCTTTCATCATCTAATCTTAAAAATTAGAGATAGGCAATGACGCGATTAATAAAACAATCTTAAGTTCTCTAAAAAATCACATTACTGGCTATCAATCCGGTACCGTCATTGTGCGTTACGATGCCCAGAATTTGAATGTCTGAAGCGACAATCAAGTCGTCGCCTCCTAAACTTGCTTTATAAAGTACAAGTGCCGTTTGCGTTGTGGAGAAATTGATGACAAACAAATGTTCTTGACCGGTTGCGATATTGGTAAAATCGATTTCCTCAGACAATTCTGCAGTTACATTCGCCAAACCAGCCGTTGTAAAATCAGAAAATGCGATTTCAATCTCCGTGTCAAATAATACCGTTGCTTCTTGATTTGCACCACCCACAATAGCTTGATTTCCTAGATCGGTAGCATTGCTCGCAGAATAATCCAGTACTCCGTCCGCATCGTCATCTACTAATGTTTTTAGTGCATTAGATATTTTAAATTGATCATCAGTTGCATTGTTTGCATTTGCATCAAAATCAGTAATGGAATCCCAACCAGTATTTGCGCCTGAAGCTGCACCATCCGATGATGCGTTATAAATCACTGTTTGTTGTACATTATCATTTGCATTGCTTCCTAGGAAAATATTATCTGCGCCGCCTTCTCCAGTAATATTGTCGTTACCTGCCCTGCCCGTCAATGTGTCATTGCCGGCGCCACCCACTAATGTATCGTTGCCTGATCCTCCCGTTATTACGTCATTTCCACTACCGCCAGTAATTGTGAAAGCACCATTGGTTTCGGCGCTGCCATTAAAAGTTAAAATACCGGAACTGCTAGCAGTGGATAACGTCAGTGTTGCACCTGCTGCCACCAGAATATCTACTGTGGCAATGTTTACCGCCGTAGTTGTATTACCAAGCGTAATTGTTTCGATATTGGAGACATTGTCAAAATAATTGGAAGCTGCAAATGCGGTATTTCCGGTTAATGCTACAGTATCAGTACCAGCACCGCCGTCCACGCTATCTGCATTGGTCAAACCAGCGACTGACACAAAAGTAAAAGTATCATTTCCAGCTCCTCCAGATAATGTGTCAGTTCCTAAACCGGCTGAAATACTATCAGCCCCAGCTCCTCCAGTAATCGTATCGTTTGAAGTTCCGGTGCTAGTAATAGAGAATTTACCATCTAATTCGGCACTGCCATTAAAAATCATTCCGCCCGTATTCGCGGTTGTCAATGTCAGCGTCGCTGCGGCCGCAACCAATGTGTCTTGTGTGACAATATTGATTAATGTATTGGTATTGGCCAGGGTTATCGTCTCAATATTTTTAACATTGTCAAAATAATTGGACGCTGCAAATGCGGTATTTCCGGTTAATGTTACAGTATCAGTACCAGCACCGCCGTCTACGCTATCTGCATTGGTCAGGCCAGTCACTGACACAAAAGTAAAAGTATCGTTTCCAGCTCCTCCAGATAATGTGTCACTTCCTAAGCCGGCGGAAATACTATCAGCTCCAGCTCCTCCAGTAATCGTATCGTTTGAAATTCCACTACTAGTAATCGAGAATTTACCATCTAATTCAGCGCTGCCATTAAAAAGCATTCCGCCCGTATTCACAGTTGTCAATGTCAGCATCGCTGTGGCCGCAACCAATGTATCTTGTGTGACAATATTGATTAATGTATTGGTATTGCCCAGGGTTATCGTCTCAATATTTTTGACATTGTCAAAATAATTGGACGCTGCAAACGCGGTATTTCCGGTTAATGTTACGGTATCTGTGCCAGTACCACCGTCTACGCTATCTGCATTGGTCAGACCTGTAACCGACACAAAAGTAAAACTGTCGTTTCCGGCATCGCCTACGAGGGTGTCATTTCCCAAACCGGCTGAAATACTATCGTTCCCTACACTGCCATTCAGTACATCATTTCCCAAACTTCCAGTAATGACATCATTCCCACTGCCCCCGGTAATATTGAAACTTCCATCGGTTTCTGCGCTGCCATTAAAAGTCAGTATGCCTGAATTAGCAACATTTGATAATGTAAGCACTGATCCGGCCGACACTAATGTATCCAGTGTCGTGATAGAAACTGTAGTATTAGTATTTTCTAAGGTAATGACTTCGATATTACGCACATTATTAAAGTCGGTGCTAGTAACGGCTGTATTACCTGTTAACGCAACTTTATCGCTGCCTCCATTTGCGTCAACAGAGTCCGCACTGGTTAATCCAGTTCCTGCCGCAAAAGTCAAAGTGTCATCGCCAGTGCCTGTAACAATTGAAGTGGTGGAAAGACCCATCGCTATATTGAAGCGACCTGTACCCGTTGTAGTGCCAAAAAAATTACTTCCTAAAAATCCCGTAACCGTTACAGTGTCGCTATTAGCTGCATTTATTAATACAAGACTTGTTGCACCAGCAGCAATATTGATCGTGTCATCAACCACGTTATCTTTGAGTGCTATCGCTATGGTGCCGCTTGCCGGATTGGAAACATTCAAATCACCGGATAGATTAGTAACGCTGACGCCTCCTGCAGAACCACCACCAGAGTTGATAGTTAGTACCGCGTTATTCGCTAATGCATTTGCGTTGATATTGACCGAATCCGAACCAACTCCAGCAGCAAGATTTATAAGAGTTGCAGATGTTCCCGTGACAATATCGATTCCATCATCAGCAGCATTGGCTGTAGTAATGGTCAGTGTTCCAGTTAAATAAGATGCATCAACGTTTCCTACTAAATTATTAACAACTAAGTTTGAAGAGCTCTTCGCTGATATTGTCAGTGATTCATTCTGCGCAAGTGCAACGGCATTGACGGTTATCGTATCATTTGCATTGTCGGCGATGAGATTTAAAGCCGCAGGACCTATCGTAATGGTGCGTGCATTGGTGGAATCGTCATTTAATTGGTATGTTTCAATATCGAATAAAGCGGTAATCGCACCGTCACCTTGGATAATTACCTTTTGACCATTTATGCCACTGCCAGAAGCTGTTGTAGCCCCAATAAATCCTTCATTTTGAGCCACCGATAATGTCACTGCCGCTCCCGAAGCTAGTGTTAATGACGAAACATTACTCATGCTGGCGCCACTGATATCTG
Organism: Nitrosomonas sp.; assembly: GCA_020890945.1. Lineage (GTDB taxonomy): Bacteria > Pseudomonadota > Gammaproteobacteria > Burkholderiales > Nitrosomonadaceae > Nitrosomonas. Next base: position 97,336 of record JAJHPK010000057.1, on the reverse strand, counting down.
CTCCATTCGCCAATGACAAACTGTCAGTCACCGTTGAATCACCCACCAGCGTGCCAGTGAATGTCATCCCATCAACATTGAAGTTGATCGAGTCGGTCGTTGAATTGGCCGTGATATGGCTATTGGCATCTAAGATCGCTATCGTCCGCGCATTCGTTGTATCGTCTCCAATAACGTAGTTTTCAATATCGTTGACTGCGGTAACGGCGCCATCGCCAACGATAGTAATCGTCTCTCCTCCTGCACCGCTGCCAGGTGCTGTGATGGCTCCTGTAAACCCTTGGCTTTGAAGTGCTGACATTGTCACTGCCGCTCCAGAAGCCAGCGTTAAAGCATTAACATTACTTATGCTAGCGCCACTGATATCTGCTCCATTCGCCAATGACAAACTGTCAGTCACCGTTGAATCACCCACCAGCGTGCCGGTGAATGTCACTCCACCAATATTGAAGTTGATCGAATCGGTCGTTGAATTGGCCGTGATATGACTATTGGCACCTAAGATCGTTATCGTCCGCGCATTCGTTGTATCGTCCCCAATAACGTAGTTTTCAATATCATTGACTGCGGTAACGGCGCCATTACCTACGATAGTAATTGCCTCTCCTCCTGCGCCACTGCCAGGTGCTGTGATGGTTCCTGTAAACCCTTGGCTTTGAAGTGCTGACATTGTCACTGCCGCTCCAGAAGCCAGCGTTAAAGCATTCACATTACTTATGCTGGCGCTACTGATGTTTGCGCCATTCCCGATTGTAATTTGATCGGGCACAGCATTTTCCCCTGAAATAGTGCCTGTATAACTCAACGAGCCAACTATAAAATTAACCGCATCAGATACCGAATCGGCGGTTACGTTGGTATTGACTTGCGAAATAGTAATTGCACGGTTATTTGTACTGTCGTCATTGACTAGATAATGTTCAACCCCGATAAATGTCGTCACTGCACCATCACCCACGATGGTAATTTTTTCTGCATTCGTGCCGGTACCTGCTGCAGTAACTGTACCAGTAAAATATTGATTCTGAATTGCTGACAGAGTGACATCGTGCGTTCCTACGACGCCCACCGGATCAAAAATGAGGTTTTGAAAATTGACGACAGTGGATGCTGCAATATCAGAGCCATCTTGAACTTTTAAAGTATTGTTGCCACCGGCCCCATCTAGCGTAACGGCAGTCATTACTAATGGTGTCAATGCTGCTGAGGTCGATATCGATAACGTATCATCTTTAGCAGTTCCGTTGAACGAAGTGCTATTGGTTGCCAAAAAGAATTCACTCGACGGCGGAGGAGGTGGTACAGAATTTCCGCCTGATCCTCCACCACCGCCCGAAAATTGAGTTGGCAAAGGATCTTTTACTCCATCGCCATTGACATCTCCAACATTAGGACCGGCTAGCCCAACCGCAGCAGACAATTTGTTCGTTGAGGTCGCTTCAAGCAAATTATCCAAACTACCTGCCGCGGCATCTGTCTGCATCGAATTTTCAATTTGCTCCGCAACGATTTGTATTGCTGCGATGGTAGACAGTATTGTTTGTTTATTGTTGCTTTCAACTGGTACAGAAGCGATTGCTTGATTTAAGTTTGTAATGATTTTGGCAGCATCAATGATCAAATCACCCGAGTTATTGAGTGTCGTTTGATCGACACCCAATGACTTAATGACTGCTTCAATAAAAGTAAAAACAGTATATTGGGAAGTAAAATCGACAGGATTTAAAGTGTTTACTAAAGAGGCAGCTAAAATCGCATATCCTTGATTGATAGCTACCGTTTCATTGGCGGCTAATTTAGCTCCAACTAACAACGAAGCGGTCTGGCTAACCAATAGGCTAACTTGAGTTGATGCTTTGTGAATCTTCAACGCTAAATTAGTTAATGTGACATCGTCACTAGCGCGAAGGGCTTCATTAATGGGATCATAATGCAGTAAATTAACATTAGCGGTGATACCGATTCCATTGAGTAATTTGGCATTGTTTACTGTAATAGCAGTGTGATCAAACTTTGACATTGCATCGATTAATGTCGTCAGCGGAGTAATGACCGTCGAACCAGGTGGTGCCGTTAAAGACCCTTCCAGTGCAATACCTGTTGAAATATCGATTCCTCCAAATGCAATCAAATCTCCAAATCCACTAATTGCGGGTAAAGAAAACTGACCGACCGTATCGGTTGTCGTAATGGATTCGTTCGGATTATGCAAACCATCACCGTTTAAGTCAGCGAATACGGTAGAGTTTTTGATATAACCGTCAATTACCTTTCCATTTACCTTTGCGGAAAGTAAATTTACAGTTGCAACAACGCTCGATAACTCATGTGATACCCCGGCGGGTACTTGTTGCAATACAAACAAATCTGTTGCGGGTCCCGCTTGATCAATAGAATAAAAGGATGCTACTTCCACTTGATGATTAAATTGCTGTGCGGCCACACCCCAATAAGGATTTGCAGCATCCACAGAAGACAGTGCGGTTGCAGCCCAATGTATCACTTCTCCTCGACTTTGACCGCTATCAAGCATTTTTTCAATTTCGTTGACCGCCCACGATTTATCCGCTTGATCAACCAAAGAACCAACTGTGCTTTCTACAAACTGATTCGAAAAATCATGATTTGAGAGTTTTTCTGAATATAGAGATTGTTTGAACACATCGGTTTGTGACAAATTGATCGCTAAATCTTTGACTGTTTTTCCAGTTTGTTTGATGAATGAGCTAAATTCGCCTAAATATATGGCGCCTGGTGCAGCTCTAAACATCATATACACCGTTCGAACCAGTTCTATCAAGTTGTCATTCATATTGGGATTAATTATTCTTAATAATCAATTTATTAATTGCTATTGAATGACGCACTCTAACAGAAGTTATTGATATTAAATTCTAAATAAGCAGTTAAAAATCAATCCCTTTATGTAAGATGAAACATTTTTATGGTAGAAAACAAATCAGAGACCTCTGCATAACTGACTTTATCGAATGTGTGAGTTATGTAAGTATTTGATTTAGTTATGATGGAAGTAAGCAGAAAAGCTCAAAAAAACAGTTATGCAGAGGTCTCGATCAAGTAATAAAGAATAGCGCTATTCTCTTTTAGATCAACATATTGAAATAGAGTCTCTGGATTTTCTGATGATAATGCCAGTGTACAGAAGGCTTATTGGAGATGTGGGTTTCAGAAACTTGTTGGCAGCAACACAAATGACTCGTTGGATCAGATCAATCAATAAATCCGCTATGCTGCCGAGCAAACTGTCGACAGTTAGGAAAGCTGATTTAATAACAAAATTACACTTATTGAAAAGATAGAGAATCTATTGCTCATAAAAATTCAGATCTCGATAAAACTACTTACTCAAAAACAAAATGCCATTTATAGATTTTGGATAAAATTTGGATAAAAATTTTATTTACAAAAAATATTGCGTCGTTTAAAAAACGTTTTTTGCAACGAAGAAGTTCTAAGAGATTATCTTTATTCTCTTAATAGAAAAATAAGCATTTGCATCTAACTTGAACAATTATTTCTTATCATTTCGGCGATACGTTCGACCCAGGAATCAATAAGGTGCTGAGATTCGCCTTCTATCATCACACGAACCACTGGTTCTGTACCTGAAGAACGAATCAATATTCGACCGCTGTTTTTAAATTCTGACTCAGCCTCTTTTATTAATTGTGCTAACTGATTATCAGAACTCCATTGATAGGAAGGAGGCACTTTTATATTAATCAACCGTTGAGGATATAACATCACATCCTGAAGAAACTCAGCTAATGTTTTTTGAGAATCTCTCAGCGCATACAAAACTTGCAATGCTGAAATAATTCCGTCTCCTGTAGTGTGTTTATCTCTACAAATAATATGACCGGAACTTTCGCCCCCTAAATACCAATTCTTTTCTTGCAACAATTCCAATACATAACGGTCACCAACATTTGCCCGCAAAAAAGGAATATTACGCTCCTTAAAATGATTCTCGATAGCTAGGTTTGTCATTAATGTCCCTACCACACCTCCAGACAACACTTTCCGCTCTTGACGGTGTTTCGCAATGATATAAACCAACTGATCACCGTCATAAATGGTACCTTGGTTATCTACCATCATCAGTCGGTCACCATCACCATCAAGTGCAATACCTAAATCAGCACCATGTTGTATAACAGCTTGTTGCAATGTAGCGCAGTGCGTGGCGCCACATTCATGATTAATATTTAACCCGTCGGGATCTACTCCGATAGCAATCACTTCGTCAGCACCCAATTCGTGCATGACATGTCTCGCAATGTGATAAGTTGCACCATGCGCGCTATCAACAACTATTCTCAATCCACGTAAGTCAAGAGGGTAGGGAAAAGTACTTTTACAAAATTCAATATATCTAGCATCAGCATCTCGCAAACGCCGAACTTTCCCAAGTTGCGCTGATGGCTTGATCTCTATAGGATTATCCAATTCAGCTTCAATTTTATACTCCATATCATCTGGAAGCTTTGTGCCTTCTGCTGAAAAAAACTTAACACCGTTATCTTCAAATAAATTATGTGAAGCGGAAATTACAATACCTGCTTGCAAACGTAGTGCACGAATCAAATAGGCGATCGCTGGTGTGGGCATGGGGCCGGACAAAAACACATCTACTCCAGCGGCGCATAATCCAGCCTCCAGGGCCGATTCAAACATATATCCTGAAACTCTTGTATCTTTACCAATGAGTACTGTAGGACGTTTTCCTTCCGTTAAATGCCAATCTGCGCCCGTTAATACCTTACCAGCAGCGTACCCTAAATGCATAATAAACTGTGGTGTGATAGGGTCTTTCCCGACTCGTCCGCGTATACCATCTGTTCCAAAATATTTTTTGGTCATTTTTCGCTAATAAAATAATAAAAGATAAAAATATAGATATTGCTAATGTTCAAACTGCATTTTGCATTGCACTATAAATAGAAATAGCATCTTTAGTGGCTTTCACGTCATGTACTCTGACAATTCTGGCACCTTTAATGATAGCAAGCAATGCTGCTACCACACTTTCATGCATTCTTTGATCAACGGCATTTCCTGTCACCATTCCAAGCATAGATTTTCTTGATATACCAATAAGAATTGGGATATTTAATGCAGTTAAGTCATCCAATTTTTTTAACAACATAAAATTATGTTGTAACGATTTACCAAAACCAAAGCCCGGATCAATTACGATTCGTTCTTGCGAAATGCCGGCAATCTCAACACACTTAATTCGCTGTTCTAAAAACGTTCTGACTTCTGTGACAATATCGCCATACTGAGGATTTTCTTGCATATTAACAGGAGCACCTTGCATGTGCATCAAGCAAACGTGCACGTGGTTAAACGGAGCAACAACTTCCAATGATTTGGGATTACGTAATGCACTTACATCATTTATCAAGCACGCTCCAGCATTTATTGCTTGTTTCATTACCTCCGGTTTTGAAGTATCAATTGAAACAGCAACGTGACTGTTTGCAAGATTCTCAAGCACCGGCATAACACGATTCAATTCTTCCTCAACGCTGATAGACTGACTACCTGGTCGCGTCGATTCGCCACCAATATCCAATATATCTGCACCTTCATCCATGAGTTTTTTAGCATGCTCTACTGCTTTTTGTGGCGAATTATAAAATCCCCCATCCGAAAATGAATCGGGTGTTACGTTAACAACCCCCATGATGAGTGGACGATTAAGCGCTAAAAGTCGGTGAAATACCATTGAGGTCAATTGCAAAAATAGAATTTGAAAAACAAAAAACGGGATGCGGTTTTTCATCGCATCCCGTTTTTAAATTAAAGTTTACTCAGTTTCCTTGACTATCTCTTGAGTTGCAGATTTCGGTTCTTCCTTACCCTTTTTAGTATCCGTTACAGACGGAGAATCGCCACTGGTTGTTGATGACATGGATTGAGGGGACTGAGGCGGTTTAGGTGGACGAGGTTCACGATTTTCCATGATATCTTTGATTTGCTCGCTATCAATCGTTTCCCATTCCAATAACGCTTTAGTCATTGCTTCAATTTTGTCTTTATTGGCTTCGATTAGTCTTCGTGCTAGAGCATATTGTTCGTCAACGATACGGCGAACTTCCATGTCAACCTTCTGCATCGTAGCTTCACTGACATTTTTATGAGTCGTAACCGAACGACCCAAAAAAACTTCTCCTTCATTTTCACCATATACCATAGGCCCCAATGTATCTGACATACCCCATTGGGTGACCATTTGACGCGCCAAATCGGTTGCGCGCTCGAAGTCGTTAGAGGCTCCGGTAGTCATCTGATTCATGAATACTTCTTCCGCAATACGACCTCCAAACATTACTGCAATTCTTTGTAAGATCTCTTCTCGTTCCATACTAAAGCGATCTTCTGTCGGCAACTGCATTGTTACACCCAACGCACGTCCCCTGGGTATAATCGTTACTTTATGTACTGGATCCGTTTTCGGCAAGAGATAAGCGACTACCGCATGCCCTGACTCATGATATGCGGTATTACGGCGTTCATGTTCTGGCATAACTACCGAACGACGCTCAGCGCCCATAAAGATTTTATCTTTAGCCCGTTCAAAGTCTTCCATGTCTACTAGACGTTTGTTGCTTCTTGCCGCAAACAATGCCGCTTCATTAACCAAATTGGCAAGATCCGCTCCTGACATACCCGGTGTACCACGCGCTAGAATTTCTGCCTTTACATCGGATGCAAGAGGTACTTTACGCATATGAACATGGAGAATTTGTTCACGGCCACGGATATCCGGCAATGGCACAGTCACTTGACGGTCAAAACGACCTGGACGCAATAACGCAGGATCTAAGACATCAGGTCGGTTTGTCGCAGCAATGACAATCACACCCATCGCACCCTCAAATCCATCCATCTCAACTAATAACTGATTTAAGGTTTGCTCACGTTCATCATTACCGCCACCAAGCCCTGCGCCGCGCTGACGACCAACCGCATCAATCTCATCAATAAAAATAATACAAGGCGCATGCTTCTTAGCTTGTTCGAACATATCCCTAACTCGAGATGCGCCCACGCCGACAAACATTTCAACAAAATCCGATCCAGAAATGCTAAAGAATGGAACTTGTGCCTCACCTGCAATAGCGCGCGCCAACAAAGTTTTACCTGTTCCAGGACTACCTACCATCAACACACCGCGTGGAATCCGGCCACCCAATTTTTGGAATTTAGACGGATCTCTCAAAAACTCAACAAGCTCCGCTACTTCTTCTTTCGCTTCTTCACATCCGGCAACGTCATTAAATGTGATTGTATTGGAAGCCTTATCGAGCATCCGGGCTTTACTTTTACCAAAAGAGAACGCGCCGCCATTACGGCCGCCACCCTGCATTTGACGCATAAAGAATACCCATACAGCAATAAGAAGCAGCATTGGAAACCACGAAATGAAGATGCTCATTAACATCGACGGTTCTTCTTCCGGTTTTGCTTCTACGATAACACCAGCTTTCAATAAATCACTGACCATCCAAGGATCAGAAGGTGCATAAGTCGTGAAACGACGTCCATCAGACTTTGTACCTTTAAGTGTACGCCCTTCAATTACCACTTTCGCAATTCTGCCTTGATTCAATTCGGTAATAAATTGAGAGTATTCCATCGGCACTTGCGTCGGTTGACGTACGCTAAATTGATTAAATACTGTCATCAACACAAGTGCAATTACTAGCCAAATGGCCATATTTTTAATTAGATTATTCAAAATAGCTCCTTGGTTTGCACCTTAAATCATTGGTTAATCATTCTAACTCTATTTTTAAAAATATCATACAAAAGAGTTATATTTTCATCGTTTATATAAAACAATCATAGCATTAACAAAAACTTTCCAGTCAAGTATTCGAATCATCAACTACTGAACCTATATTTACTTTTTTTTCATTGCCAATAAATACAATTCATTACTTCGATCGCGTGAAGCCTTAGGTTTTCTTATTACGACACTTTTAAAATGTGAGCGTACCTTTCGCAAATAAGAATCAAAATCGCCTCCCTGAAAAACTTTGACTAAAAAATTTCCATCTGAGTTCAGTTGTTCAACGGCAAAAATCAAAGCAAGTTCTGCCAAATATATGCTTTTCGCCTGATCACTCACAACGATACCACTAATATTTGGTGCCATGTCAGAAATTACAAGACTGGGTTGATTATTTCCGAGTTTCTCCTTCAGTTTTATCAGCGCCTTTTCTTCACGAAAATCTTCCTGTATGAATTCAACGCCCGGCAATGGCGATATTTCTAAAATATCTAAACCAATAATCAAACCCTTACCTTGCATGATCTCACTGGCGACTTGTGACCAGCTACCTGGAGCCGCCCCCAAATCCACGACTGTCATACCTGGTTTAATGATTTGATCACGTTCAACAATTTCCAGCAGTTTATACGCTGCACGAGAGCGATAACCGTGTTTTTTAGCTTGTTTCACATAGAAATCGCTGACGTGCTCGTGCATCCAAGCTTTGCTGGTTTTACTTTGCTTCATCCAGTAAAATGAATATTTTCGACGGAATTTATGCTAACACTAACTATTGCTGAGCGACGAGATTTGAAAGCACGGGCGCACACTATCAATCCTGTTGTCATGATTGGTAAAGATGGGTTATCAACCACTGTTGTTGCCGAATTGGATCGCGCATTGATCAGTCACGAACTGATTAAAGTCAAAGCACAAATCGACGATCGGATAGCGAGAAACACACTTTATGAGGAAATCTGCCAACAACTGGCAGCGGCGCCAGTGCAGCATATTGGTAAAACTTTTGTGATTTACCGCCCCAAACCTGAAGATGCTGACACAAAAAAGAAATTATCCGCCAAAGAGAAAAAACGTTTACCTTATCGAACAAAACGTAGCTTCCAAAATGAATGACCTTCTCTATTAAATGTATTTCACATTTAATATTTCATATTCGCGGATGCCTCCCGGTGCCTGAACTTCGGCGACATCTCCTGAATACTTACCAATTAAAGCACGCGATATAGGGGAACTGATCGACACTTTTCCTTGTTTGATGTCCGCTTCATCGTCGCCTACAATTTGATAAATCACTGTACCGCCGCTTTGCAAATCCTCTAACTCAATAGTCGCACCAAAGACACAAGCGCCATCAGCATTAATCTGTGCAGGATTAATAATTTGCGCACTGGACAATTTATTTTCCAGTTCGGCAATTCGTCCTTCAATAAAACTTTGCTTTTCTTTTGCCGCATCGTACTCAGCGTTTTCTGAAAGATCTCCATGCGAGCGAGCTTCAGCAATTGCCGCAATAACTGCCGGACGATGCACTGTTTTCATTTCATGTAATTCTTTGCGTAGCGCCTCGGCACCTACGACTGTTAATGGGATAGTACTCATCGTTTTCTACCTCTTACAACAATGCAATGTTTTTATTATTAATTAATCTTAATAAGACGCGTTTAATGCTCTAAATTTCTTAGTTGAGCGTGTAATTTTTGTAAGTTATAAGCTTGCAATTCCTGCTTGTTATCGCTGATCCCAACACATGCAGCTCGCGCTCCGGCCAATGTTGTGTAATAAGTGACTTTACCTTGTAGCGCTGCGCGACGAATAGAATAGGAATCACGAATCGCACTCGGTTGATTCTTTACCGTGTTGATAATCAAGCTAATTTCTCCATTCTTGATCATGTCAACGATATGCGGTCGACCTTCGGCAACTTTATTAATCGCAATCACCTGAATACCAGCTTCTTTCATGACTGCTGCTGTACCTCGTGTAGCATAAACGGTGAAGCCTAGTTCTGCAAGTGTTCGAGCGATCTCTACTGCACCTAATTTATCCGTGCGTTTAACACTAATAAAAACCTTACCCGAAGTCGGAAGTCGCACATCGGCAGCTAACTGTGATTTGACAAAAGCTTCCGCAAATGTTTTTCCCATTCCCATCGCTTCACCGGTTGACTTCATTTCCGGACCTAAGATTGTATCGACACCGGAAAGCTTGATAAAAGGAAAAACCGCTTCTTTAATCGAATAATAAGTCGGTACGATCTCTTTCGTAACTCCCTGAGCAATCAAACTGTTGCCGGTCATGCAACGTGCTGCAATCTTTGCCAATTGCAATCCTGTTGCTTTTGAAATAAATGGAACTGTACGAGATGCTCGAGGATTTACTTCAAGCACATAAACAATGTCGTCTTGAATCGCAAACTGCACATTCATCAGCCCTACAACTTTTAGCGCACGCGCCATTGCAGCGGTCTGTCGACGTAATTCCGACAGCAATTCTGCTGATAAATTAAATGTCGGTAAAGAACACGCCGAATCGCCGGAATGAACGCCTGCTTGCTCAATATGTTCCATGATTCCACCGATTAAAACAGTTTCACCATCATAAATAGCATCAACATCCACTTCTGTAGCATTATTGAGAAAGTGATCCAACAACACTGGCGAATCATTGGAAACTTTCACCGCTTCGCGCATATAACGTTCCAAATCCGCCGTTTCATGCACGATTTCCATCGCACGACCACCTAAGACATAGCTGGGTCGAACCACGAGTGGGTAACCTATTTCTTTAGCGGCTAATAAAGCTTCCTCTGTACTGCGTGCAGTGCGATTCTGAGGTTGCTTAAGCCCCAGTTGCTGCAACATTTGTTGAAACCGCTCACGGTCTTCGGCACAATCGATCATGTCTGGGCTAGTACCGATAATAGGTACGCCATTGGCTTCTAAGTTACGCGCCAGTTTTAACGGTGTCTGTCCACCATACTGCACAATGACCCCATTCGGCTTTTCTACGGCTGCAATTTCAAGGACGTCTTCCAGTGTAAGAGGCTCAAAATAGAGTCGATCGGAAATATCGTAATCCGTAGAAACAGTTTCTGGATTACAGTTAACCATGATGATTTCAAAGCCATCTTCACGCAAAGCCATCGCCGCATGAACGCAGCAATAATCAAACTCAATACCTTGACCAATTCGATTCGGACCTCCACCCAACACCATAATCTTACTTTTATTGGTAGGGTTGGATTCACACTCGTCTTCATACGTCGAATACATGTACGCAGTATTCGTAGCAAATTCGGCCGCACAAGTATCAACCCGCTTGTAGACCGGATGTAACCCAAAACTGTGACGTCGTTCTCGAATCACTTTTTGTTGAGTGTTTAACAATTTCGCTAAACGTCGATCAGAAAAGCCACTACGTTTCAATTCACGTAATGCTTGTCTATCTAATATTGATAAATCAATTCCTTTGAGGACCTGTTCCTGCTTCACCAAATTCTCAATTTGCGCGAGAAACCAAACATCGATATAGGTTAATTGATTAACCTCTTCGACAGACATTCCACATCGGAAAGCATCTGCAACAAACCAGATTCTTTCCGGTCCAGGATTGGCCAACTCACTACGTATTAAATCTAAATCGGTAGTCTTTTCGTCTAGTCCATCTACACCGGTTTCCAATCCTCTAAGTGCTTTTTGCAAAGATTCTTGGAATGTCCGTCCTATCGCCATGACCTCGCCAACAGATTTCATTTGCGTGGTTAAGCGATCATTGGTCTGCGGAAATTTTTCAAAAGCAAATCGAGGAACTTTCGTTACCACATAATCAATAGTTGGCTCAAACGAAGCAGGTATGATACCGCCAGTAATGTCATTGCCAAGCTCATTTAAGGTATATCCCACAGCAAGCTTTGCGGCCACTTTTGCAATCGGAAATCCCGTCGCTTTTGAGGCAAGCGCCGAAGAACGGGATACACGCGGATTCATTTCGATCACTAACATTCGGCCATCATCTGGATTTATCGCAAACTGCACATTTGACCCGCCCGATTCGACTCCGATTTCACGAAGCACAGCAATCGCGGCGTTACGCATTAATTGATATTCCTTATCGGTTAAGGTCTGCGCAGGCGCCACGGTAATCGAATCACCCGTATGCACCCCCATCGCATCAACATTTTCAATTGAGCAAATGATAATGCAGTTATCCTGATGATCCCTCACCACCTCCATTTCAAACTCTTTCCAACCAATCACTGACTCTTCTATGAGCAGTTCGTGGGTAGGCGAGGCATCCAGTCCTCGTTCACAAATGGATAAAAATTCTTCACGATTATAGGCAATTCCTCCGCCGCTTCCTCCCATAGTAAATGAAGGACGAATAATTACCGGATAGCCAACCATTGCTTGTACTTGTAACGCCTCTTCAATGCTGTGAGCAACAGCAGAACGGGCCGAATTCAATCCGATACGCGCCATGGCTTGCTTGAATTTCTCGCGATCTTCCGCCATATCGATCGCTTCACGAGAAGCGCCAATAAGTTCCACACCATATTTGCTTAACACGCCATGTTTAGCTAAATCCAGCGCGCAATTCAGCGCTGTTTGCCCTCCCATGGTAGGCAACAAAGCCTCAGGGCGCTCAAGCGCAATGATTTTTTCCAAAATTGGCCAAGTAATTGGCTCAATATAGGTTGCATCGGCCATATCGGGATCCGTCATAATGGTGGCCGGATTGGAGTTCACCAAAATAATGCGGTAGCCTTCCTCGCGGAGCGCTTTACAAGCCTGCGCACCAGAATAATCAAACTCACAGGCCTGGCCAATGACGATAGGACCCGCACCAATGATGAGAATAGATTTTATATCGGTCCGTTTAGGCATGCTTTATCCACAACCAAATAATTCACTTAAACTTTTAGGGTAAAAAATTGTATATTTATGAAACAGAAGCTTTGTGTTTTTCCATGATCGTAATGAAACGATCAAAAAGATAATCAACGTCTTGAGGTCCTGGACTGGCTTCAGGATGTCCTTGGAAACAAAATACTGGTTTGTCGATAAACTCAAAGCCTTGTAAGCTTCCATCAAATAACGATTTATGGGTGATGCACACTTTTTCGGGTAGCGTATCTGCATCCACAGCGAAACCGTGATTCTGACTGGTGATAATCACCTTGCCACTGACCAGATCCTGCACAGGATGGTTCGCGCCACGATGCCCAAATTTCATTTTAATCGTTTTCGCACCTACCGCTAGACCCAGCAATTGCTGACCCAAACAAATTCCAAAAATAGGAATATCATTTTCAAGTAGTTTACGCGCAGCAGAAATCGCGTAATCGCAAGGTTCTGGATCGCCAGGACCGTTAGAAAGAAATACGCCGTCCGGTTGTAACGCAAAAATTTCTTCTACGGGTGTTTGCGCGGGAAACACTGTCACTTTGCAACCACGTTGCGCTAGCTTGCGTAACATCGTACGTTTAATTCCAAAATCAAATGCTGCAACATGATATTTTGGATTTTCCTGGGTCGAATATCTTTCACCGAGCGACCATTCGCCTTCATTCCATGTATAAGGCTTATGGCAACTGACGACTTTGGCAAGATCCATGCCTGTCAAACCGGGAAATGATCTCGCAGCTTGTAAAGCTTGTTGTTCATCGACAGTATCGCCCGCCATAATACAACCAGACTGAACGCCTTTCTCACGCAAAATCCTGGTCAGTTTTCGCGTATCAATTTCCGCAATGGCTACAACATGTTGGGATTTAAGAAATTCCTGTAGCGTTTGTGTTTTTCGATGATTACTGGCAATCAATGAAAGATTACGTATCACTAAACCCGCCGCATAAACTTTTTCAATATTACCCGATTCAATATCGTGAGGATTCGCTCCTGTATTGCCAATATGCGGATAAGTTAAAGTGATAATTTGCTGACAGTAAGAAGGGTCCGTCAAAATTTCTTGATAGCCTGTCATTGCCGTATTGAAGGCAATTTCACCGGTAGTAATTCCAGAGATTCCAATAGACACGCCATAAAAAAGTGTTCCATCGGCCAGTGCGAGGACGGCGCGCTGATATTGTGACACAAAAAACTCCTAGGAAAGCGACAAGACATAGAATAATCAGACATTAGCAGCAAGATAGTGCTACAACATATCTCGATGGCAATTATACTTGAATCACGCGCGCTTTTGTATCTACCTGCTGGAAATAGCTGTGCCTATTGATAAAACACAAAAAAAGAACATATACTCGCCACGAGGATAAATCTTGCATCGGCGAATAATATGTTCACGACAACGATTAACTTTGCTCAATTATTTCTACTGATAAACAATCAATAAGGAAAGCTAATTTATGCGAACACTCGTCATTATTGTGATAGCTATTTTTATTATCGGTTACGTAGCTTTGATGGTGCAGCATTTTTGACATTGCAACAACGTTTAACGTCGTCGACGTTGTTTAACGCTAACATCATTTAGAAATTTGAAAAATATACAGGACGTGGGATTTATTTTGTTTAGCTTTTTTCTAAAAGTACTGAGATACCGTTCAATTAAATTCGCCTTCCTTATATGCCATTATTTAGATTTAATTTATTGTTTTTCACGCTACTTTCGATTGCCACGCTGCTAGCACACTTTTTTATCGAACGTTTTCAACCTACCGGTGACGAATTATTAACCAATCAATGGAAAACCAAAATTTCTGATAAAAGCCGAATTGATATCGGAGAAGAACATATTCAGATTTTTTCGGATGATCCCAAAATCAAAGTTTCAGCATTTCAATTTTTACCACAAACTCTGCATGACCAATTAGTGTTATTTTCCGCGGAAATTAGAAGTCATGACATTATTGAAGGTACCAAGCCTTGGCACACAGGCAGAGTTTCTATTATGCAAAAAAATGATGAAGAAAATAATCCGTTTATACCGCTTTCTATCACATCTTTAATCGGTACAAACGAATGGAAAAAGTATCAGGATCATTTTCAAATTCCTAGGGAATCAATTATTCTTTTTTCTATAGAGTTATATCGTGCAATAGGCTTGTTGGAAGCAAGAAACATTCATATTTATCCTGTTGAAGAAATACAAGCCTATACATGGAGCAAGAAAATTATCCTTTCGTCCTGGAGTATTTTTTTTATACTGCTAATTGGTTCTTGTTGCTTTACGGAACGAAAAAATATTTTTTTGCAGTTATTACTCATTGTTTTTTTTGCTCTAATCGCCATTGGAACCAGCATGCAAGGGAATATTAAAGACATTATATTTGATACTATCGATTTTCAATTTAATGATTCTAGCTCTATTCTGCACTTACTCAACCTTAGCTCGATGGACCTATCTAAGATTGGGCATTTCATTTTTTTTCTGGGACTCGGATTCCTCTTGGCAATGATTTTAAAAGATAAAAAAATAGTCGATTTTATTGCAGTGATCGTCATGTTAGCTTGCGGCACAGAGCTCATTCAAATTTACATCGATGGACGCACACCACTTTTTAGCGATGCATTAATTGACATCAGCGGCGGTTTACTAGGAATAGCATTGGCAAAATTATTTCGTTATAAAAATAATCAACCATTACTGCATTAGCGTTTTATTTTTTCTCGACTGAGAAGTCAGCTAAATTCTTCAAACAACGTTATATGACTGGCGCAAAAATTACGAACCCCTTCATTTATACACAATTTTTTTATACATCATCACGTATCATTAGGGGTCGCGAATTGCGTTATGATTAGAAAAATGTGATAGTTCACATCGCAAGATTGACAAAGAGTGATTTATTTAGTATCAACAAAATTAAACATAATTTTTCCGTGTTTCGTCGCTTAACTAGATGAAGAAAATTATTTGAATTTGTTTAACTTTTCATAAATACAATAAATCTTTACAATGAGCAATAAAATTTTTTCTTATGGAGAAAAGCAATGAGATTTGACAATAACAAAATGACTACAACGATTATCCTATTACTTACAACAATAACGCTATTTGCTTGTAAACCGATTATCGAACCTAAACACAAACAAAATAAAGACGCAGCCACAGAACCTGCCAAAACCGAAGTTCCTGCTACGGCTACGGCTCCTGCTCCAGCGCCTGCTCCGGCAGCAAAAATTGAAGACGTCGAAAAAGTACAAGTTCTCGAATCCACCAAGGAAACACTAAACGCCATCGGTGATGATGCTGAAATGATGGTAGAAGATGCAAAAGAAAGTGTTGCTTCGGCCGCTCAATCAGTTGCAAACAACTTAAGTGACGGAAATGATGTTGTAATTTCTTCTCCTGAAATTATGCGCAAAGTACAGCAAGCATTAATTGATCGCGGCTTTAATCCTGGACCTGTTGATGGCAGAGGCGGCTCAAGAACAGCGGCAGCTCTGAATAAATTTCAAAAACAAAATGGCATTCCAGTAGGAAAACTTACCAAAAAAACATTACGTGAATTAGGCGTTGATTTCTAAGAAGAAATATATTAACGAAGTTTATTTTAATAAAGTAAGCGTCAGAAAAATTGTATTTTTCTGACGCTTTTTAATTGCATTCGATTATTTCTCTGCTACAAACCCTGTGTTCTAACAGTCGCATCTTTTCATCGTTTTCAGCATAACCCTCTTGTCTTCAATGCTTTTTAAACAACGAAAATTTGCCATCATGAAAAGCATGTTTTATAGTTCAGCCTTAACAGACTGATTGAAAAGCAACAACCAAGTACAGTTTTTTGTTCTTTCTTTCAATTTATGCAAAAAATAACGCATACACATTTCATAGTTCAATTTAAATTTGCATTTGACCCTTCAAGTCATGCACGCATTTAGGAGATTTTGATGGGAGTTCCATTACGCCAGCAAATTGCAGTCGGCACTTATTTGATCAAACAAAAACTAAAAGGTGTCAAAAAATACCCACTGGTACTGATGTTGGAGCCTTTATTTCGGTGCAATCTAGAATGCGCTGGATGCGGCAAAATCGCTCATCCTGAAGATGTGCTGGATCAGCGACTTTCTTATGACGAATGCATGCATGCTGTTGATGAATGCGGTGCGCCGATGGTTTCAATTCCTGGTGGCGAACCACTGTTGCATAAAGAAATGCCGCAAATTGTTGAAGGAATTATTCGTCGCAAAAAATACGTCTATTTGTGTACCAATGCATTGTTATTGAAAAAACGGATTAATGATTACAAACCTTCGCCATATCTTACTTTTTCTATTCATTTGGACGGCATGAAAGAACGCCATGACGCTTCTGTGTGTCAAGATGGTGTTTTCGACCGTGCCGTGGAAGCAATCAAACTGGCTTTAAGTAAAGGATTCCGCGTCACCGTAAATTGCACGCTTTTTCAAGGTGAAACTCCAGAGGATGTTGCTGAATTTCTTGATTATGCAATGGAACTAGGCGTCGAAGCAGCAACCATTGCACCTGGTTTTAGTTATGAAAAAGCGCCCAAACAAGATGTCTTTATTAAAAGTAAAGATACCAAAGTTTTGTTCCGCGGCATCTTCGAATTAGGTAAAAAATTAAAGCGCAAATGGCGCTTGAATCATTCGGCTTTATACCTGGATTATTTGGCAGGCAATCAAAATTACAATTGCACTCCTTGGGGCAATCCAACGCGCAATGTTTTCGGATGGCAAAAACCTTGCTACTTACTATCCGATGAAGGGTACGCAAAAACTTTCAAAGAATTGCTTGAAGATACACCATGGGAAAAATACGGTACAGCTAATAATCCTAAGTGTGCTCAATGCATGGCTCATTGTGGTTACGAAGCAACTGCAGTAGAAGACACATTGCACAATCCATGGAAAGCATTTGTTACCTCATTACGCGGTCCTCGTACCAGTGGTCCCATGGTAGCCGAACCTACTCCAAAATGGACTTCTGAAGAAGAAATGGCTTTTAAAAAACTGGATGAAATCTCAGTAGCAGCCAGCAATAAATAGTACTGCATAGTAAATATCAATGATTATGGAATTTATCGCATACTGAAACATCTTGGAATTAATCGAGTTTTTAGCAATTTTTGGCGCCATTTGTTGGTATGCGGTAATACTTTTGCCGTGGCGCCCTAATACAGTTCGAGAAAAACTCGATTGTTCTCCTCATGAAACTGTAACAGCATTACAAGACGTTACAGTTTTAATTCCAGCACGTAATGAAGGACCGTATATTCAGCGTACCCTTGCTGCAATTCTGCAACAAGGTATCGGCATACAAATAGTCGTCATCGACGATCAATCGTCAGACGACACGGCACAAAGAGCTCGAGAAAGTGGCGCAAAAGTAATCTCGGGCACCAATCCCCCCTCTGGCTGGAGCGGAAAGTTATGGGCGCTTCAACAAGGTTTGCCGCATGTTGCAACACCTTTTACGTTATTACTGGATGCGGATATTGAATTAACACCAGGCATTGTTAGTGAACTCTGTCAAAAAGCGCAAACAGAAAACCTTGCTTTAGTATCGTTAATGGCCGAGCCTCCGATGAATAACTTTATCGAACGGCTATTAATGCCTGCATTTATTTTCTTCTTCAAACTCCTTTATCCTTTCGGTTTAGCCAATCAATCGACATCTCGTATCGCGGCAGCGGCGGGAGGGTGTATTTTGATAAAAACTGACACCTTACATGCTATTGGTGCTTTCGCCAGTTTACACACAGCCTTGATTGATGATTGCACTTTGGCAGCACACGTTAAGAAACGAGCACAACAACGCACTTGGATTGGTTTAAGCCACGCAGCTCGCAGTCATCGCGGCTATGCTGAATTAACACAAATTTGGAATATGGTGGCACGGACCGCTTATACACAGCTCAAATATTCAGCAATACTGTTAGCGTTGTGCACTTTTATCATGGGCGCGATGTTTTGGCTCGCTCCTTTCGCATTTTTATTTTTCAGCACACCCAATCTATTTGTCATAGGCATGCTTACTTGGATTGCGATGTTTTTTGCCTATACCCCTACTTTAGTTTATTATCAACGGTCACTATTTTGGGTGTTGGCGTTACCACTCATAGGCACACTATATCTCGCCATGACTTGGACTTCAGCACTCCGTTATTGGTATGGAGAACGTGCTCATTGGAAAGATCGCCGTTATGAAAGTAAAAGTAATTAATATGAAATCAATCATCAAATACAAACTAGCTTTACTACTGCTAATTATTAGCATCGCCGTTAACGCAAGTAATTCTAGCGAAAAAAATCCGGAACAAGTCGTTGTTCAAATGCAGTCATCGCTCATTCAAGCCATGAAAGACGGTGAAAAATTGGGTTATGACGGACGTCTAAAATTCTTAGAACCTGTCATTAAACAATCTCACGACATGGAATTAATCATTAAAACAATTTTAGGCGCAACGTATTGGGCGCAATTGGATAATGAGCAGAAGAAACTGATTACCAATACCTTTAAAGAATTAAGTGTTGCGACTTACGCAAGTCGTTTTGCACAATATGAAGGCGAACAATTTGAAGTCGTTGAACAACGTGATTTGCCTCATGAACAAAAACTTGTCCGCAGTCAACTAACCAAGTCGGATGGCGGCACAGTCAATTTTGATTACGTATTGCATCATACGGAAGCAGGATGGCGCATCGTCAATATCCTTTTTGATGGTGTCAGTGATTTAGCCATCAAACGCGGCGAATACCGTGCAGTTATGCAACGAGACGGATTTCCAGCTTTGATCGAGTTACTCAAAGAAAAAATTACTGCGGCACGGCACCCCTAATAAAGAAAGCCTTTTCTGTAAGATATTCTCTTGATTGTAGACAAATCCAATCCTTCAGAGCAGCGTATTTTTGCGCGCTTGACGAGGATCTCCTATCAATACGCAATTTGGGCATTCTAACTTTATTGCTGTGTACCGCTTTGAGTATATGGTATATCGCCAATAACCTGGGTGTTGATACAGATACAACCGACATGCTGTCGAAAGAAGTCCCCTTTCGCGCTAACCATATCCGTTACAAACAATCGTTTTCTCAATATGAAGACACGTTGCTGTTAGTTATCGACGCACCAACGCAAGAGCAAGCCCACTCTGCTGCCAAGCGACTGAATAACTTTTTGCATGACAATAAGAAATAATTTCCAGAAATTTTCTATCTTGTCGGTGAAGCTTTCTTTGAGCAAAATGGTCTATTATTCAAGTTACAATGGAATGAATCACAAAAAAACCAATTAACGATCTAAGTATTACGTTGCAAAGCAGCCGCAAAAAAACCATCGGTCTGGTGTTGTTGTGGATTGATTTGCAAAAACTCTCCGGTATCTAAGGCGATCTTTTGTTGCGAAAGCAATTCAGTCGCATTTAACACCGTAAATTGAGGATTTTTTTCAAGAAAGCTATTGATGATGTCCTGATTTTCTTCACGGAGGAAACTACATGTGGCATAAACCAAACGTCCGCCCGGCTTCAACAATCTTGCGGCAGAAGCGAGAATATCACGTTGCTTGACTTTCAGTTCTTCGATACTTTGCGGGGACTGACGCCATTTTAAATCAGGATTGCGGCGTAGCGTACCAATACCACTACACGGCGCATCCACGAGCACGCGATCGATTTTTCCCGATAAGCGTTTTACTTTACTATCATTTTCGTCATTAATACGTTGCACATGCAAATTCGATAAGCCAGAACGTTTAAAACGTGGTGTTAAATTACTCAAGCGTTTTTCAGAAACATCGAACGCATATAAACGTCCTTTTGAGTTCATTAAGGCACCAAGTAATAACGCCTTGCCACCAGCGCCAGCACAAAAATCCACTACCATTTCTCCGCGTTTTGGCGCCAGTAAATAACCGAGCAGTTGACTACCTTCGTCCTGCACTTCAATTTTTCCAGATAAAAATAACGCATGGCGGTTAATCATCGGCTTTCCAACAAGACGAATACCGCAAGGCGAATACGGGGTGACTTGTGCTTCAATGCCTTCTTGCTGCAACGCATCCATCACTTCCTCTCGTTTCGACAAAAATGTGTTGACGCGTAAATCAAGTGGAGCAGGTTTTTGCAGCGCAAGCCCTAACTCTAAAATTTGTTCATCCGATAAAGTATTTTGCAGCTTTTCTACCAACCAGTCTGGAAATTCCGCTTGTACCGCCAATGGAAATGAATCAATTTTGATGGCTTTGATTTCCGTTAACCATTTCTTTTCGGATTCGCTCGTTAACGTGTCGAATTCCCTCAAATTTAAACCATGAAATTTAACCAGATATGCCAAAACAAGCGCCCGTGGCGTAATGGGATTCGCCAGATGTTCAAGAAAGAAACGATGACGCAAAACACCAAACACAACTTCGGCGATGAAAGCACGATCTTGTACGCCAAGGATAGCATTGTCACGGAAGAAGCGCCGTATAATTGCATCGGCAGGATATTCGAGCGGCAACAATGCGCGCATTGCAGCAATGGCTGCACTCAATTGAGAAGAAATCAATGGCATCGGCGTCTCTGGGTCGTTTCAGGTTTAGAAGTTTTTTCAGAGCAATGGCCATTACTGTAACGTATGTGAATTTGAGTGATGATTTTATCAATTTCCCTGCCGTTTTCCTCAACCGAAACAATTCGCACGGGAACCATATTGTAGTCCGGCGCAAGCCAAATCTTTCTTTTCAATTTAGATCCTTGTTCTTCTTGCCGTGTCACGACAATGGTATGGAGTTCCCCAAGCGCTGTTTTTAAGGGTTCTTGGGTAATTTTATAGTGTGATAATCTGACTTGATTATTATGCACGACAGTCCGTTCCAATGAATCTTTTGGAGGGGGCACAAAAATAAAGCTATAAGACATGCTCAAGCGATCCATCGCCCCGGCAGGAAGTTTTTCTTTGATTTCTTCCCCTTTATGCTTCAAGGTAACGTACATATTCTCCCAATCGAATGCTACCGAACTGGGTTCTTTTTTTCCGTGCCTTTCATAAGCCTGTAAGGGACGCAATCCCTGTTTGGTCAAAATACCTTCACTATGGCGTACCAAACTGCTGGGCTCTACGATTTTAAAAATACCGGTTGCTTGTGCTTCGCTATTGATCACGTAACTGCTGCCTTTTTTATTGTGTTTGATTTCCATTACTTCTTGAATTTCACCCTCCCCAATATCAGTCGAAACTTGGTAGTTCAATTCGATATGAATAGGAATATTTGCTGCGGATACCGAAAAACTTAACGTTAATAAACTAAAAAAGAATATTAAGAACCTCATTCAGCAAGCCCCGGAGAATAAAGGGTTATGTTACTGGTGCTGGCATTGTTTATTTCAACCACACCGTTTGTTAATTTGAGCTGCCCATCTATGAACCAACGCACTGCTTGCGGAAAAATCCGGTGTTCTTGCTGCAGAACGCGCTGTGACAGTGATGCTTCAGTATCTTGTGGCAGCACTGAAATAGCCGCTTGAATAATAATAGGACCATGATCCAGTTGTGGCGTTACAAAATGCACCGTGCAACCGTGAATTTTAACACCTTCACGCAAGGCACGAGCATGTGTCGATAATCCAGGAAAAGCCGGTAATAATGATGGATGAATATTGATCAACCGATCCTGGTAACGTTGCACAAATTCATCGGTTAAAACACGCATGAACCCTGCCAAAGCAATCAATTTCGGCTGAAATATTGCCATTTTCTCTGCAAGCGCCGCATCGAAAGTTTGCCGATCTGGAAACTGACGATGATTGATTACAAAAGTTTCGACACCGTATCGTTGCGCGATTCGTAAACCTTCAGCATCGGGATTATTGCTGATGACCACTCGACGATCCACATTCAAATCGGCATCCAACAATGATTGCATGTTACTTCCGCGACCGGAGATTAAAATCACCAGTGTTTTCATGGGTGTTTTGCAACCACTTATCCGAATCTTACAGGCGAATGTGATTCGCGCGGCTCAACACGGCCAATTTGCCAAACCGTTTCACCAAAATCCTGTAGTATCTGAGTGGCTTTTTCCACGAACTCAGGTGCAAGAATAATGACCATCCCGATCCCGCAATTAAAAACCCGTGCCATTTCATGATCTGCAACATTGCCGGTTTTTTGTAACCATTCAAACAGGGCCGGCATAGGCCAGGAATCCTTTTTTAATACTACCGCCATTTTTTCGGGCAAAATTCGTGGCACATTTTCAACCAGCCCTCCTCCGGTGATATGCGCCAAGCCTTTAACGGGAATATGTTTAAGTAATTCCAACACCGATTTCACATAAATTCGCGTCGGTGCCATGATAGCCTCTGCCAGCGTTCGTTTATCCAATACTTGTTGTAAATCTATTTGGTGATTACTGATAATTTTACGAATCAACGAATAACCGTTGGAATGCGCACCACTCGATGCAAGACCCAACACGATGTCACCCGTATGAATCGTCGCGCCACTAATGATTTGTTGTTTCTCTACGACACCCACAGCAAACCCAGCCAGATCATATTCGCCCGCAGGGTACATGCCGGGCATTTCTGCTGTTTCTCCGCCAATCAATGCACAACCAGCCAATTCACACCCCTTGGCAATGCCTCCGATTACTTGTGTAGCAGTTGCCACATCCAACTGACCACACGCGAAATAATCAAGAAAAAATAATGGCTCAGCCCCTTGTACCAGAATATCATTCACGCTCATGGCAACGAGATCAATGCCGATTGTGTCATGCTGATTGAGTTCAAAAGCCAATTTAAGTTTGGTGCCGACGCCATCCGTACCGGAAACTAATACAGGATCGCGATATTTTTTTGAAATTTCAAATAAAGCGCCGAATCCTCCGATTCCAGTTAACACTTCAGGGCGCAACGTTTTTTTCGCCAGCGGTTTGATATTTTCCACTAAACGGTCACCTGCATCGATATCGACGCCGGCATCTCGATAAGAAAGTGGTGATTTATGAGAATGTTCGGACTGCTGAGAATCAAATGAAGACAAGTTTTATTCCTAAATTTTAAAAATGTAGTGTAAAGCTAAAAATTACCAGTACTTATTTTAATCGTAATGCTGTTTTATTTGAATAAATAGCAGGTTAGAGAAAATATCGGCCAAAAATCCAATTCGGAATCATAAAACTGATATCTATTCACAACAGTTAATATACGATTTGCTAAAGAATCATTTGTTACACACAGCGCGATATGTTGTAATTCAACTTACTTTAGCTCAAAATTCTACCCAACATGATGGCATCAATTTTTAAATCGTTCTATGTTCGGAATGGTACATACTACACAAAATCCTTAGCATTTCTCAACTCAAAACACTGATATATATTTTGGGAATCCATTCTATTTTGTGCCTAGCTATGCTTTTTATTGCCCAATACTATCATTTTTCTTGAAATACCAATTCAAGGATTCTGCAATGCTGCGTTTTTCCATTAGAGGTTTTATATGTCTTTCAGTATAACGAATCTGTTATCACAGCACCGTTCCGACAAGTTTGAGTTACACGAACGCTATTTAAATGCTCAGATGGTCAGGGTTCTTAAAACCATCGGTTACGATCGTAACTATCAACGTGCGGTAGGTCAGTATTTATATGATGAACACGATAACGAATACTTGGATCTATTAAGCGGTTTTGGCGTGTATGCGTTCGGTCGAAATCATCCGACCATTATCAATGCGCTGAAAGAAGTCTTGTCGCTGGAAATGCCAGATTTAGTGCAGTTGGATGTATCGGTTTTGAGTGGACTGCTGGCGAAAGAAATTTTAACCACCACGCCGGATAATTTATCGCGGGTCTTCTTTTGCAATTCGGGCACCGAAGCCGTTGAAGCTGCAATAAAATTTGCACGCTACCAAACCAAACGCAATCGCATTATTTGTTGTGACCATGCTTATCACGGTTTAACGATGGGCGCACTCTCTTTAAACGGCGAGCAAATTTTCAAGGATGGTTTTGGACCACTTCTTCTTGACTGCGGCTCAGTTCCTTTTAATGATCTCGAAGCTCTAGAAAAGGCTTTGTGTAATAAAGACGTCGCCGCCTTTATCGTAGAACCGGTGCAAGGCAAAGGAGTCAATATTCCCGATGATCACTACTTGCCGGAAGTTGAGCGATTATGCAAGCAATATGGCACTTTGTTCGTTGCGGATGAAATACAAACAGGAATGGGACGCACTGGAAAATTCTGGGCCGTCGAACACTGGGGAGTTAAACCCGATATGATTTGTATGGCCAAAGCACTATCGGGTGGATTCGTTCCCGTTGGTGCTGTCGCGTTAACGCAAAAAATCATGGATAGCGTGTTTAATCGCATGGATCGGGCTGTCGTGCATGGATCGACTTTCTCAAAAAACAATATGGCAATGGCAGCCGGTTTAGCCGGTCTGGAAATTATCAAAACTGAGAAGTTGGTGGAAAACAGCGCCAAAATTGGTTCCGAAATCGTCGATCGACTCAACATGCTCCAAGGGCAATTTGAATTTTTCAAAGAAGCACGGGGCAAAGGTTCAATGATCGCAGTAGAATTTAAACCGCCCAGCAGTTTGTCCCTCAAAGCCGCTTGGATGATGCTAGAAGCAGCTAATAAAGGATTATTTTGTCAGATGATCACTATTCCATTGTTTAAAGAACATCGCATTCTCACACAAGTGGCTGGACACGGCATGAATGTCGTCAAATTGTTACCGCCATTGATCCTAACGCAAAAAGACGTCGATCATATTATCGCCGCTTTTACCAAAACGATTGCCGACACCCATCAAGTTCCTGGTTCCATTTGGGATTTAGGAAAAAACCTCGCGACGCATGCATTAAAAGCCAAAGCGGGATAATGAAGTATTCATGACCAATAGCACGAACAAGAATAATTCGAATTATCTCTGGTGGCTACTGCTTGCTTGTGTATCGGGCGGTTTAGTGTATCTACTCAGCCCGATATTGACGCCTTTTTTATTAGCCGCAGTAATTGCTTATATTTGCAATCCCATAGTCACCTGCTTAGAAAACCATAAAATCCCGCGCGCATTGGGCACTATTTTGGTGATGGTATTGCTCACAGGACTATTGGCCTCATTGATACTCATCATGGTGCCATTGATCGAAAAAGAAATTCGTCAATTAAGCAACAAAATACCCATTTATATCGATATCATCAAAACTCATGTGATACCGCTCATCGAAACGCGCTTGGATGTTAATTTGCAACTCGACCTGAATGCGCTAAAACAGGCTATAACAGATCATTGGAGAAGTGCTGGAGGATTTGCTGCTAGAATTTTGCCCTCCTTGACTGTCGGTGGCATGGCAATTGTTGAATTCATGGTTAATTTACTGCTCGTTCCGGTTGTGTTGTTTTACATGCTGCGAGATTGGGATCAACTGGTCAAGTTGATTGATGAAATGATTCCACGGTATTGGCACGACAAAATTTCAGTTTTAGCCTATGAAACCGATAAAATATTGGCCGAATTTTTACGCGGGCAACTTGCCGTAATCGTATTGATGAGTATTTTCTACATCACCGGATTATGGTTTGTCGGCTTGGAATTTGCTCTTCCAATCGGCCTGATCGCTGGCATTTTGGTATTTGTACCTTATCTTGGCATGATTGTTGGACTAACTTTAGCAACGCTAGCCGCCCTCATGCAATTTCAAGACTGGACTGGGCTTATCTATGTTTGGGTCGTATTTGGCATGGGTCAATTGATTGAAGGCATGGTGATTACTCCTTGGCTAGTGGGAGATCGCATTGGATTACATCCTGTGATGGTCATTTTTTCCTTACTTGCCTTTGGGCAATTATTTGGTTTTTTTGGAATTCTTCTGGCCTTGCCAGTCAGCGCCGTGCTTCTGGTATGGTGGCGACATTTGCATCAGCATTACCTGGAAAGCGGCCTTTATGTCGATAATCGCAATCAATAATACCAATGAATTCCACATACGCTGATTTAGGCAAACAACTACCGCTCGATATCCAAGCGCCATCTGCGCCTACTTTGGATAACTTTCTGATTGGGCGCAATGCAGAACTGCTGCAATTGTTAAGAGCCGTCCTTGCGCGAAAAGAAAAAGAACGTTTTGTCTATATCTGGGGCGATGCCGGATGTGGCAAAAGCCATTTGTTGCAAGCGATGGTTGCTGCCTTTAAAACGAACAATCAAGTTGCGGTATTTTTTTCTGCTGGTAAGCATCATGAATTTGTCACTTCAAATGACGTTATTTGCGTAGCCATTGACGACATTGACGAGCTCAACGCTTCGGGTCAAGCCGAATTATTTAAATTGTATAATCAATTGCGCGATGAAAGTGACGCTGTTCTCTTAGTCAGCGGATCATCTGCGCCGAAATATTTAGATATGCGGCAAGATTTAGTGACGCGACTAGGCTGGGGTTTGGTGTATCAGATTCATGAATTAAGCGAAGAAGAAAAAATACACGCACTCAAACAGCACGCCACCAGTAGCGGCTTTCATTTGTCACAAGACGTATGCCTCTATTTGTTGCGGCACGGCCGACGCGATCTGTCTTCGTTGATGTTGATCATTGATGCGCTTGATCGCTATTCGCTCGCCAATCAACGACATATTACCGTTCCTTTGTTACGAGAATTATTACAGGTGTCTGCATGAATTTAGCATTATTTGATTTGGATAACACATTAATTGCGGGTGACAGTGATTTCCAATGGGCGCAGTTTCTGATTGAGAAAAAAGCACTCGACCGTGAACTGCATGAAACAAAGAATATTGAGTTTTACGAGCAATACAAAGACGGTACCTTAGATATTCATGAATTTCTGGATTTTCAGCTCAAACCATTGGCACGACACTCACGTTTGCAGTTAGAAACATGGCGGACGGAATTCGTACAGAAAAAAATCGTGCCCATCATCGCACCAGGCGCGCGCGCACTGATTGAGCGACATCAATTAGATGGTGATTTGTGTATCATCATCACCGCCACTAATAGCTTTGTCACCGCACCGATTGCGCAATTACTGGGGATTGAACATTTGATCGCCACAGAGCCAGAGCAGAAAAAAGGCGAATTTACTGGAAAAGTTTCTGGCATACCCTCGTTCCGTGAGGGCAAAATAGACCGATTAGAACAATGGCTTGATGCCCATAACTTGACTTGGTTATCTTTTCTGCGCAGTTGGTTTTACAGCGATTCACTGAACGATTTGCCTTTATTGGGCAAAGTCACGCATCCGGTTGCAGTAGATCCAGACGCTACCTTAAAAAATCATGCCGAACAAAATAACTGGTCTATTATCAGTCTACGCTAATACATTTAAGGTGCAATAATTCCCAGTGTTGTTACAGTATTTTTGAAAATACTGTACATAACCTACACAAACGCACTCGCTTAAATTTATTAGATCGCCAGAAAATCTGTCAACATTATGAAACCACGAATGTGAAGGTAACACACTTGGCGGAACCCTTCAGGGTGGAACGGCCCGATTCATAACGTACTAAAACGCATCTGATTCCAGGAGCCCCCCGCGGACAGCACAAAACCAGCGGTTCAGACGTTTCGGTACGGTCCCAAGCGTTTGGTCAAGGTCGAGCAAACAATTCAGGAACGTCTCAAACGGGAAGCTAAACACTATAACAAATCTTACCGGGTGAGTCGGTTCATTTCGATACCAAACGGTTTTTTTCCTGCAAGACTGTCTGTCAATGAACCTCGCGAGTATTTGTTTGTGGCTATAGATGATTTCTCCCGCCGGTATTTTCCTCGATAAAATCTAGCACAGCGCGCTGCTTGCCTTCTCATAGGCACTATCCTCGCCCAATGCCCTTGTGTTCACTCTGACAACGGCATCGAATTTAAAGGAATCGACGACAATGCTCCCATCACAGTTTGCAGGCAACACGGCATCGGTCAGAAGTTTACTCGCGTCAATCGTCCGCAGACTAACGATAAAACTGAGCATCCACACGCATGGATATATGTGGCACAGTCGAATTTCTTTTAAAGATAGTGCCGATAATCGGCGTATTCGGCTATTACGTTTCATTAACTTCTACAGTACTGTGAAACCTCATAAAGGTTTGAATAATGCTACTCCTTATGAAATACTCACCGCTTTTTTAATCAACTCTCTGTAAACAACCCTGAGAATTCTTACACATTGCCTACTCTGGGATATCTACTCTCATTTGACCATGTCAAGGTAATGCGGCGTATAATGGCTTTGCACTTAAGTAAATCACTATTGAGACAAAAACAATTAGAAATATTACGTTATGAACCAGGAAGATCCTTCACTCGTCATTCAGGACGAGAATCAAATCATCGCCGAACGACGATTTAAATTAAACGAACTGCGTGCGCAGGGCAATGCTTTTCCCAACGCTTTCCGGCGTGAACATTTAGCGGAAAAATTGCATCAGCAATTCGATCAACTTTCCAAAGAACAGCTTGAAACAGAGATCATTGCGGTTAAGGTGGCAGGACGGATGGTTCTCAAACGGGTTATGGGAAAAGCCAGTTTTGCAACCATTCAAGACATGAGTGGGCGGATTCAGTTGTATATTTCTGATGATCTCACGGGAGCAAATGTTCATTCGGCCTTTAAGCAATATGATTTAGGCGATATTTTGGGTGCGTATGGTACTTTATTTAAAACCAAAACCGGAGAATTATCGATTCGCGTGACGCAATTGGAGCTTTTGACGAAATCGTTGCGTCCATTGCCAGAAAAATTCCACGGCTTGACCGACCAAGAGCAAAAGTATCGACAACGCTATTTGGATTTGATCACGAATGAAGAAACTCGAAAAACGTTTACTACGCGCTCGAAAGTCATACAAGCGATTCGTGAATTTTTGGTTGCGCGGGATTATCTGGAAGTCGAAACACCAATGATGCATCCTATCCCGGGTGGCGCTTCTGCCCGGCCTTTTGCTACGCATCACAATGCTTTGGATATGGAACTATACTTGCGCATCGCCCCTGAGTTATATCTCAAACGCTTGGTCGTGGGTGGTATGGAAAAAGTCTTTGAGATCAACCGGAATTTCCGTAACGAGGGTATTTCCACGCGGCATAATCCTGAGTTCACGATGTTGGAATTTTATGAAGCCTATCAAGATTTTACTTATTTGATGGATTTGACTGAAAAAATGTTCGTTGATGTGGCGCAGAAAGTTCTTGGTACAACATCCATCACTTATCAAGGTAAAGACATTGATTTAGCAAAACCTTTCCTGCGATTGACGATTACGCAAGCCATTCAGAAATTTCACCCAACTTATACCGATGCGCAATTATGCGATCGTGGTTTTCTGATCGATACGTTGGAATCTCTCAAAGTTCATTACAATACTCAAGACGGTATTGGCGGGTTGCAGTTATCGTTATTTGACGAGACTACCGAGCATTTATTGTTCGAGCCCACCTTCATTGTTGATTATCCGGCGGAAGTTTCACCGTTGGCACGTCGCAATGATAACAATGCAGAAATTACCGATCGTTTTGAACTTTATATTGCGGGGCGTGAAATAGCGAACGGATTCTCCGAATTGAACGATCCGGAAGATCAAGCTGCGCGCTTTCAAGAACAAGCAAAAGCCAAAGATGCCGGCGATGCGGAAGCGATGCATTATGATGCTGATTATATTCGAGCATTGGAACATGGACTACCTCCTACAGCAGGGGAAGGTATCGGTATTGATCGTTTGGTGATGCTTTTGACTGACAGTCCGAGTATTCGTGACGTTATCTTGTTTCCGCAACTAAGAAGAGAAGATTAAGTATACTCATCAGTGAGATGTGCTGTCAAAAATGGAATCCATCGGTTTAAGCGGCAAGCAGATTGGCATTGTATTCCTACGAAAATTGTGCAGTCGATTATGCAGTTACACAGTTTAATTTACAGTCCCGATCTTTCAATAGACCATAGAATTTTTTACAAATGTATCAATTATAGATTCAGTCACTCATTGCCATGGTCGTGCGCATTTTTTGCAATGCTTTTACCTCAATTTGACGAACGCGCTCTGCCGATACGCCTAGTTCTTCAGCAAGATCGTGTAATGTTGCTGTCTCTTCTTTTTCTCTTAACCATCTGGCTTGGATAATATGACGGCTGCGATCATCTAAGCATTCCAGGGATTTCTGTAAACCTGTCTCACGCAAGTTGAAAGACTGTTCGTTCTCTAAAATACCTGAAGGTTCTATTTCATCAGTCAAATAATGAATAGGGCTGAAAGTAGTATCGTCATCAGTTTCTTCTGACAAAGGTTCTAGCGAAACATCGGAGCCACTGAAACGCTTTTCCATTTCAACGACTTCTTCAGGCTTGACACCGAGCTTTTCTGCCATTGCATCTACTTCTTGTTTGCTCATCGTATCAAGACCCTTTTTCATACTACGTAAATTAAAAAATAACTTACGTTGTTGTTTAGTAGTCGCGATCTTAACTAAGCGCCAATTGCGCATAATAAATTCATGGATTTCTGCTTTAATCCAGTGCACCGCAAAAGACACTAGGCGAACACCTCTTTCTGGATCAAAACGCTTGACCGCCTTCATCAAACCGACATTTCCTTCTTGAATCAAATCTGCTTGAGGCAAGCCATAACCTTTATAGCCACGTGCAATAGCAACTACAAAGCGCAAATGTGACAAAATTAATTTTTGTGCCGCTTCAATATCACCATCATTCCAAAGACGTCGCGCTAAATTTGCTTCTTCTTCTTGAGATAGAATAGGAAAAGAATTAGCCGACTGAATATAGCTTTCGATACTACTACCCATTTCGGGTAATGCTAAAGCGTTCGTCATTACGATAATCTCCTATTGACACAAAATTATTAATTATTACTAGTTTTATTCTAGCACTCCACGCATCAGAGTGCCAATTTTTTAAAAAAGTTTCAGCAACTCCTATAGTTGTTCAGTCATTATGGTTCTATTTGCCAAAGATGGTTGGATACTGATAAACGTGCTCCCAGCCAACCTAATACAGTGGAAAAAAATAATAAACTCAGTCCATTTTCCGTTGACAATGGTTCTAGAAAAAAATCTATTTCATAGAAATGTAGAAACACGATCAGTTGTTCATTAATCAAATGAATCAACAGAAATACGATCAACCAGGCAATGACCCCAGCGGCTAATCCTTGGAGTGCGCCGAAATAAAGAAAGGGGCGTCTGATAAATGGATCGGTTGCGCCAATCAATTTGGATATTTCTATTTCATCTCGTTTAGTGGCGATTTGTAAGCGAATCGTGTTAAACATCACCGCTATGATCGCGATGCTGGAGATGGCAACAATCATTAAAACGATGGACCAACCCAATTGAAGTAGCGCTTTCAACCGTTCAATCCACTCAGAATCAAATTGAACAAATTCGATTGCAGGCCAACTTTTTAAAGTTTCTTGCAACTCGCGCAAATTATTAATGCTGTCATCACGAACAGTAATCACAAAAGCATCCGGTAATGGGTTACGCGGCAAGTTTTTTACGGTATTGGGTAATTCGCTTTTTTCTAGAAGCTGCTGCAATGCGATATCTTTTGCTATGAACTCAGAACCTAAAATTTGTGGGTGTTCTTGTAAATCTTGCCGAATCTTATCAATATTTTCTTGCTTTATATCGTGTTTTAAAAAAAGCGTCATTTGCGGATGATTTTTTTCATTCATCACCAAGCGTAAATTTTCCACTAATACATAAATACTGACGGGTACACTCAATGCGATTCCCATGATAACAACGCTTAGTAGCGTGGTAATAGGCGCTGCAACTAACCGCTTCAGTGTCGATACAAAAACAAACCAATGTTGCGCCAACCAAATACGAATCATACCAGTAGATTTCCCTGCGCCAACGACAAAACCCGATGCTGTGTGTTTCCTAACAACGAAGCATCATGTGTTGAAATGATTACAGTAACTCCGACTTGGTTAAAAGAGGTAAACATTGACATGATGTCACGTCCATAGGCGATATCTAAGTTTCCTGTCGGTTCATCGGCAATCAGTAGGGTGGGGCGGTGCACCACTGCGCGTGCAATGCACAAACGCTGCCTTTCACCACCTGATAGCGTAATAGGCATAGCCTTTTCTTTTTTTAATAACCCAACTTTATCTAACGCAGCACGCACACGGCTTGCTGCGGTATGCGTATCGAAATTGCTGATTTGCAGTGGTAACAATACGTTGTCAAAAACATTGCGATCAAAAAGTAATTTATGATCTTGAAACACAATGCCAATTGTTCGGCGCAAAAAAGGAATTGCGCTGGGTTTGAGTTGCGCAATGTTTTGCCCGCTAATTGTAATGGTGCCTGAGGTCGGACGTTCTATTGCCGCGATGGATTTTAATAAGGTGCTTTTACCTGCGCCGGAATGACCTGTCAAAAACACCATTTCACCGGCATTAATCGACAAGTTAATATTATTCAATGCAATATATCCATTCGGATAGCGCTTTGAGACATTCTTGAAAGTAATCATGCCGCTTATTGGAGCTCAATGCATATTAATCAAACATCGCATCGACAAATTCTTGCGCATTAAAAGGTCTTAGGTCATCGATCCCTTCACCTACACCAATAAATCTCAGGGCCGGAGGATTGTTTTGTGCATATTGTCCAACGATAGCAGCTACCACGCCGCCTTTTGCTGTGCCATCCAGTTTTGTCAAAACCAAACCCGTTACATTCAACGCTTCATCAAATGCTTTTACTTGTGCAATCGCATTCTGTCCGGTATTGGCATCCAGTACCAGCAGCACTTCGTGTGGTGCGTCCGGCATAGCTTTGGCAATCACGCGTTTAACCTTTTTGATTTCTTCCATTAAATGCGATTGTGTTGTTAAGCGTCCGGCCGTATCGGCTAAGACGATATCGATGCCTCGTGATTTGGCAGAATTAATGGCGTCAAAAATCACCGCAGCGGGATCGCTTTTCTTATCAGGATCACTATCCGGTGCAATCACTGTGACATTATTTTTCTCACCCCAAGCTATCAACTGTTCGCGTGCGGCCGCACGAAATGTATCTCCTGCCGCCAATAAAACCGATTTGCCTTGAGACTGAAAGTATTTGGCCAATTTGCCGATGGAAGTGGTTTTTCCGACACCATTGACACCTGTAATCATAATCACAAAAGGTTTTTGTGCATTGGTATCAAACGATTGTTCTAATGGTTTTAACATTGTCACAAGGGAGTCTTTTAATGCCAATTTCAGTTGAGACGATTCTGTCAAAGCGTCACGTTTGACGTGCTTACGCAAATTATCTAACAGCAGCTGCGTTGCGTTTACGCCGACATCCGACGTTAACAGAATGGTTTCCAATTCTTCATAAAATGCTTCGTCAATCTTGCCGCCGCCAAACAAAGCAGAGAGTTGCTTACCTAAGTTTTGTCGGGTACGTGTAAGGCCCAGTCTGAGTCGATCTGCAAAACCGGTTGCATTCTGTTGCTTGGAATCTGACTCATCAGTTTCGGGTGTTTTGCTTTCATCGATTTCTTCTGAATTTTTTTTGGATTTAAAAAAGCTGAACATTCTGGTAGGCTCTACAAATATTTTCAAGGATTGCTAGCAAGCAAAAACGTAATTTTATTCTGTTTATTCATACTTAGGTTAGTAAAAATGAAACCTTCACGCCGTATTACATGGTCACACTTTTCTCGATCAATGAGCTTAAGTTTTTGCGCATTTTTCTATGCGTTATCCGCGTGGAGTAACCCACATGAATTTGTATTGGATAATGGATTGAAGTTGATCGTTAAGGAAGACCACCGTGCTCCCGTCGTTGTTTCACAAATTTGGTACAAGGTAGGCAGTATTGACGAAGTCAACGGCCTGACCGGTGTTGCTCATGTACTCGAACATATGATGTTTAAGGGCACTGAAAAATTCCCGAATGGCGAATTTTCTAAAAAGATCGCAGCTGCGGGCGGTCGTGAAAATGCATTTACCAGCTATGATTATACTGGCTATTACCAGCAATTGCATAAACACAGCTTGCCGATGGCAATGGAACTAGAATCCGATCGTATGCGAAATATTGTCCTCACGGAAGAAGAATTCTCCAAAGAAATCAAAGTGGTCATGGAGGAAAGGAGATTGCGCACCGATGATCAACCGCGTGCTTTGTTGTACGAAAAAATGATGGCAATGGCTTTTCAGGCTCATCCTTATAAAAACCCAATCATAGGCTGGATGAATGATCTGGAAAATATGCGCGTTGCTGACGCAAAAGATTGGTACAACCGCTGGTATGCGCCCAATAATGCCATTCTGGTCGTTGTTGGTGATGTTGAGGCAAAAGAGGTATTGGGTTTAGCGCAAAAATATTATGGCGACATTAAAACCGGCGCCGTACTTCCTCTCAATGCCCGTCACCCTCAATTAGAACCGGTGCAACAAGGATCTAAACGAATTAACGTTAAAGCCCCTGCTGAGTTACCTTATCTCATCATGGGTTATCATGTTCCTGCGATTAAAAATATCTCATCCGATTGGGAGCCCTATGCATTGGAAGTTTTGGAAAGCATTTTGGATGGTCACGCATCGGCTCGGTTGAACAAATCGCTGGTTCGCGAAAATCAAATCGCTAATTCTGCAGATGCTGGCTATAGCGCAATGTCTCGTGGACCAGGTATGTTTTTCCTGAGCGCTGTTCCACGCGCAGGGAAAACGATCCATGACTTAGAACAAGCACTAAGGGGTGAAATTGAAAAAATCGTCAAAACAGGCGTGACTGTGGAAGAATTAGCTAGGGTTAAAGCGCAGGTGATTGCAGGACATATTTATCAGCGCGATTCAATTTTTTCTCAGGCCATGCAAATAGGTCGGTTTGAAAGCATTGGATTGTCTCATCGTGATATTGACACCATTTTAGAGAAAATTAAAATGATAACGGCTGAACAAATAGTTGAAGTCGCAAAAAAATATTTTACTGACGACAATTTGACGGTGGCGACATTAGATCCCCAACCCTTAGATCAAAAGAAACCGAGTGTCATTCCAGGTGGATTAAGGCATTAACTATGATTATTCATCACAATGCGCATGCTTTTTCTTTCTCGGTGAATATCTTATTTTTAATAAACTTCGTATAAAATCACAAGAAAAAGTATGTCCGCGGATATCGCTCAGATTATTAAAAAATCTCAAGAGGCCTGTGCTTTAGCGGGCGTCAAGCTGACCAATAAACGCAAAAACGTCCTGATAATTCTGCTTGAATCGACTACGCCGCTTTCGGCTTATGAAATTGCCGAAAAATATCGTTACCATTTCAACGAAACCCTGCCAATCATGTCGGTGTATCGCATGCTCGATTTTCTCGTTCATGAAAGATTAGTGCACAAGCTTGAAACGGCTAGTCAATATATGTGCTGTGCTCATATTACTTGCGAACACCAACATGAAACGCCACAGTTTTTAATTTGTGATCAATGTGGTAATGTTAAGGAGATTGGAATTAAAAAACATATTATTAATGAATTGGCGTTGAGCATTCAAAACACCGGATTTAAATTGGCGCATCAGCAATTGGAATTGCATGGTATCTGTGAAAATTGCCAGAAGTTATCTGTGCATGTCAGTTAACGTAATGATGTGATGTATTTTTATGAGATAGGCATTCGAATTTGTAATATTTTAGATTAAATTGAAAGGATAATTCTTGAAAAATAAAGAAATAGCCTCCGATCATTTGCCTATAGTTGATACTTCTTTTTTACAAGAAATGTTTTGCAACAATACAGCCGTGGTAAAGGAGCTCGAGTTAAAATTCATTCAGAATTCCGATGAAATTTTGCTACAAATGAAAAAAGCGGAAGACAGCAAGGATTTAAATACATTGGAGTTTTTGGGGCATAAACTGAAATCGTCTACTAAAATCATAGGTGCTTTGCATTGTTCCGATTTATGTGAAAAACTGGAAAAAGCTTCTATGAATAAAGATTGGAATATATCGGTACAGCTACTAACCGAGATTTATGAGCAAATGTCCGAAATCAAAAAATATTTGCAATATGATCTCGAAAATCATTAAGAATTAGAAGGCCATTTTTCTCTCGACTGCTCTAACACTAATAAAATATTTATTTGCTTTAGTTTCTAATCCAATTTTATGCCTGAACATTAGTGATTTTTGATCACTTATTTGTAAGTTTTGTAAACCATATCATGGCATCGTTCGCAAATTGATTTATAATTCACAACTTTATCCACCCTATGAATTTTGCAGATTGGCAAAGAGGAGAAATATTCCATGCAGATAGGCATACCCGCAGAGATTCGCGGGGGAGAAACACGAGTATCAGCCACACCTGAAACGATCAAAAAATTCACGGCAAAAGGTCTTCACAAGGTTTTTGTGCAAGCTGGCGCTGGTATCCATGCCAGTATAACCGACGCTGCATACCAAGAAGCTGGCGCGATTATCGTCAACGATGTGAGTCAAATTTATTCACAATCGAACATCGTGCTTAAAGTGAAAGGTCCTGAATCGAATGAATTGGCTATGATGCGCAAAGATGCTTTGTTGATAGGCTTATTGGCACCGCATCAAAAAGAAGGGATCGAAGCAATTGCCAAACACGGTTTGACCGCGTTTTCCCTGGAAAAATTACCGCGGATTTCGCGCGCACAAAGTATGGACGTACTGTCGTCGCAAGCCAACATCGCGGGTTACAAAGCAGTCATCATGGCTGCCAATGCGTATCAAAAATTTTTCCCGATGTTGATGACGGCGGCGGGAACTGTCAAGGCAGCTCGCGTACTGATATTAGGTGCAGGCGTAGCAGGATTGCAAGCAATTGCGACAGCGAAAAGATTGGGAGCGGTCGTGGAGGCTTTTGACGTTCGTCCTGCGGCAAAAGAACAAGTAGAAAGTTTAGGAGCAAAATTTGTTGAGGTCCCTTTGAACGAAGAAGAAAAAGCCAAAGCTGAGACCGCAGGCGGTTATGCGACAGAAATGTCGGATGACTATAAACGCCGCCAGGGCGAATTGGTCCATGAACGAGCCGTTGCTGCCGACATCATCATCACTACCGCATTGATTCCTGGACGCCCAGCGCCTGTGCTGATTAAAGAAGATACTGTGAAATCGATGAAACCTGGTTCCGTGATTGTCGATATGGCGGTTGAAGCCGGTGGTAATTGTCCTTTATCGGAGTTGGATAAAACAGTGATAAAGCACGGCGTGCATTTAATCGGCGTTGCTAACATTCCTGGTTTGGTTGCGGCTGATTCCAGCACTTTATACGCAAGAAATGTCATGAATTTTCTTAATCTGATGTTAGATCAAGAAAATGGTCAACTCAAAATTGATCGAGCAGACGAGATTATTGCTGGAACGCTGGTTGCCATTGACGGTCAAGTCGTTGTTAAATCCTGATAAAATTGATCAAATTAGTGACAGAGATCACATATTGAGATACACAGGTATTTTTTTATCATGACCATTAACGACGATGATCGAATTTTTAAGGAGTCATTATGATTGGTGAAATTGATCCGGTTATTATTAATCTGACAGTTTTTGTTTTGGCAGTTTTTGTTGGTTATCACGTAGTGTGGAACGTAACGCCGGCACTACATACCCCTCTGATGTCAGTAACCAATGCGATATCTGGCATTATTCTGGTTGGCGCTATGCTGGCAGCAGGTCCTGCGGAAACTGATTGGGGCGTTTGGCTCGGTGCAGCAGCAGTAGTGCTTGCATCAATCAACGTTTTTGGTGGTTTTCTGGTTAGCCAACGTATGCTGGAAATGTTTAAGAAAAAAGAGAAAAAAGGAAACTCGTAAATGTCAGCCAATGTAGTCGCACTTGCTTATTTAGTTGCTTCCGTCTTTTTTATATTATCACTCAAAGGATTAAGTTCACCTGAGTCTGCGCGCCGTGGCAATTTATTCGGTATTGTGGGAATGGCGATTGCGGTTGGTACCACTTTCACATTGACGCAAAACTGGATGTTGATCTTAGGTTGTATTGCCGTAGGCGGCGTAATCGGCGCGATTGTGGCGCAACGTGTTCAAATGACGGCAATGCCAGAATTGGTTGCATTCATGCACTCACTGGTTGGTTTGGCAGCCGTATTTATTGCGATTGCTGCAGTCAACAATCCAGTTTCTTTTGGATTGCCAGAAGTTTTACCGCAAGGGAGCAAATTAGAATTATTTTTAGGCACCTTTATCGGTGCTATGACTTGGTCTGGATCAGTCATTGCATTTTTAAAACTATCAGGTCGTATGAGTGGTGCTCCCATCGTGTTTACCGGACAACATTTGGTGAATTTGTTGTTGGCTATTGCAATGATTGGGTTTGGCTTGTGGTTTTTCTTCGATCAAACTACTAACTGGACAGCTTTTGCGGCAATGACAGGGATAGCATTCTTATTGGGCTTCTTAATCATTGTTCCGATTGGTGGTGCCGATATGCCGGTGGTGATTTCGATGCTGAATT
Organism: Nitrosomonas sp.; assembly: GCA_020890945.1. Classification (GTDB taxonomy): domain Bacteria; phylum Pseudomonadota; class Gammaproteobacteria; order Burkholderiales; family Nitrosomonadaceae; genus Nitrosomonas. The sequence continues at coordinate 58,096 of JAJHPK010000057.1, read as the reverse complement.
CTTACTCAGGTTGGGCAGCAGCTGGCATCGGTTTTTCATTGGGAAATCCAATGTTGATTATTGCCGGTTCGTTAGTAGGAAGCTCTGGTGCGATCTTATCTTACATCATGTGTAAAGCCATGAATCGCCCATTCCTATCCGTCATTTTAGGAGGGTTTGGCAGTGATAGCGGTGCTGCAGCCGAGACTGGTGATGGTGTGCAAAAAACTCATCGGAGTGGCAGTGCTGAAGATGCGGCGTTCCTAATGGGTAACGCAGATAGCGTCATCATTGTGCCTGGATATGGATTAGCTGTGGCGCGAGCACAGCATTCGGTCAAGGAGTTAGCCGAAGTACTGCATAAAAAAGGGGTGACTGTGCGTTTTGCTATTCATCCAGTGGCTGGACGGATGCCTGGTCACATGAATGTGCTATTGGCCGAAGCTGAAATTCCCTATGAACAAGTGCAAGAAATGGAAGAAATCAATAGTGACTTCTCGAATACCGATGTGGTGTTGGTGCTCGGCGCAAATGATGTCGTGAATCCAGCAGCCAATGTGCCGGGTAGTCCAATTTACGGAATGCCGATTTTAGATGCGCATAAGGCAAGAACGGTGATGGTTGTTAAGCGTAGTATGGCGGCAGGATACGCTGGACTTGATAACGATCTGTTCTATATGGACAAGACCATGATGATTTTCGGCGATGCTAAGAAAATGGTCGAAAATATGGTCAAAGCATTGCAGTAATTTACTGGAAAATCTTAACTTGCAATTCTCTCGTGCGATTCGGTCACGAAGAATTGCAAGTTTTTTGGTAACTCTTTTGGTAATTCGTTAGCTTAGTACGCTAACATCGTCCCAAGAGATTTGACCGGCATGAACGCCGACTAGCGTAATAGAAATGCCTGGGCCAAAATCAACTACAAAGTCGTCACCCTCCTGACGAATTTCTTTGACATATTTTTCAATCTCGTCTTTAGAAGTTAACCCGAATCCTGTGTCAAATACGATTTCATCATTTTCGTCTTGATGAAAGTCAGCAATGCGCAGATGCGAAGCTTCTCGAATGACAAAGCTATCTTCACCCTTACCGCCATGAGAATCTTCTCCGCCGCGTACAGCAATGTCATCGTCAGCATCTGAAGGTGAATATTTAAGTTCATCTTCAAATTTGAAATGCGCACCTTGCTCTGAGGGATCGTTTGACTCCCATCTTTCAGAAATTCGAGAATAAAACTTGTCACCATCAGTATCAGCATAGCGTGTAATTTCTCTCCCGAAAGCGTTTTCTTCGGTACGCTCGATTTCTCCGCTATCGACATCAACTATATAATACTCACTTTCTCCATCTATAGGTTTTTGTTTTAATTCTCCATTTTTAAATTCAAACACTTCCGTAACTTCGCTATCTACAATGGTGAATTGGAATTTCTTGTGATCACCGCTGCTTGGCGAATCATCGACTAAATCGTTTTGTCCTTGGCTCATAGTATTTTTCTCCATAAAATTGAATCTAGAATTTCATTATAACGACAGCACTTGTAAGAGACTAGCAATGTTTCAAGCTAATATGCTGTGATATTTGTCACACATTTGTAGTATTGAGTGCTAATGAATTGGATTTCTTTGTGCGGTCGAAAGTTCATTAATCCAGTAAGTTGGTAGATTTTGCACCCAACTATTGTATATTATTGGTATTGGCAATATTGAGGTGTGCTGTCAAAAATGGAGTCGATCGGTTTAAGCGGCAAGCAGATTGACATAGTATTGCTGCGAAAACTGTGCAGCCAATAAATATCCTAATTTTTCTTGCTTGCGCTGTCGGTTATAGAATATTTCAATATATTCGGTAATTTCCTGCATGGCTTGTTGCCGAGTTTTGAATCTTCGATGATGCACCATTTTGGTTTTAAGTGAGCTCCATAAGCTTTCCATCGGCGCATTATCATAGCGTTCGCCTTGCGGCTTATGGAGGCGATCATGCCAAATTGTTGCAATAAATTCTGGTAATCGTGTGCACAGTATTGGGTGGATTCAACCGGTCGTTGCAACAACTGTTGAGTGAGATTCAGCTTGTCTTTGAATATTTGCTGTGCTTGCGCTCCAAATAATGTAAAAATCTCTTTTGTTTCTTGTAAATATACTGTTTACTCGCCAAATTTCAGCAATTACGTTTTTTATTTTACATTTAATGGATGATTAGAGTGCATAAAAGTCAAAATTTTATGAGCAGACAGTATATGTCACCACTTCTTTAGGTTGCTGCCGATTTAGATTGAAAAACAGAATATAACCTGAGTGTTAGCTTCATAATGCAGATACTTTGCTGGATAATTTTGGACTAGCTCGCGTCAATGCTATCAGGGACAAATTAATATGGAAAAGATATTTGTCCCTGATAGTTACTACTTGCCTTGACCAGCCGTTACTACTGTACTTAAGACTTTTTTTACGGAATCTACTTCGGATAGTTTCCGAAGTAGCTCCTGCCCATCTAACTCTGCTAGTTTCTCCGGAACCTCAACTTCATGTACATTCTGTCCTGGAGAGCCTACCATTCCAGCTTCAAAGCCAGATGTACCGGCTTTACTGCCTTTCGTAGGGATTGCTGATCGAGCTGCTCCTACAATGACCCCAGACGAGTCAACCAATATGTTGATTTTCATTACGTTACCCCCAATTTTATGACAATCCGCCGCCAGATAAACTAAAGTTCGTTGTAACACTACCAATGTTTATTATGGAAACCCAATAAGTAATAGTACCATCGTTATTTCTAACTTTGGTCTGATCATTAACTTGTAGAGAGCCTCCAGGATTCAGTGGATCGGCCATACAATATTGTGCTCCTCTGTCGGTTCCGCCAAAACTGTACCACCAACGTTGAGTTTGTCCAGGTGAAATCGTTCCAAAACCTAAATTATTAAAAGACATAATATATACCTCCAATATTTAAATCCACCCCTTTTTTGGTAGCATTCTGAAAGAAGATAAGGGCCGTTTAATCTTCTTTGTTTTACGATACCATCAACTTGAGTAGGCTCGATGTTAGAAAACTCACAAACAAGAGGATTCTGTTATAAAATATCTTAATTTCAAGTTTTGGCAAGTTAAGTAACATGGTGGGCTGCTGATACTGGTTTAAAGTTGTCCCCTGATCAAGTAACACGGGAGGCTATAAATACATACCTTAGTAATCCATCGCTGAATATAAATGTTTTTTCCTTTAAGACAATAAGTTAAGCTCGACAAGCCGCCTATGCGAGCAACCGGACGTGAGGACGGGTGCGCAAGCAAGGCGGTACTGATGGTAATCATGACATTCGGCAAGCGCAAAAATCCAAAAGGGAAAACCGCCGGCGCAGCAGACGCTGCCGCAGTATGATTGGGGCGGAATTTAGTGCCTTTGGCGAGCAATGTCCAGATGATACCTACGTTCTTGTTCGCCAGAGTAACAGCAGCAACATTCTTGTTGCGCCGCGCTATCAGTTTGCTCAACCAACTCTCTGATTCAACTTTGTTCTCAGCAAAGCGGATAACCGCTCGTGCTCCGTGGACCAGTAAAGTGCGCAAGTAAGTGTCGCCACGTTTACTGATGCCGAGCAATTTCTGCTTACCACCGCTGGAGCGTTGCTTGGGAACCAATCCGAACCATGCTGATAGTTGCCTGCCGTTCTTGAATTCCGTAGCATTTCCGACCGTTGCCACAATGGCGCTCGCCGTGATCGGACCAATACCGGGAATGGCTTCCAGTCTTTGACTGGCTTCGTTCTCCTTGTGCCACAGCTTGATCTGCAACTCCAGTTCTTCCACCTGACGATCCAATTCCTTGAGGTGGTCGTTCAGTCTTTCCAACAATTTGCGCAGGGTACCTGGCAAACCATTCTCGGCATCTTCCAAAATATCCGGCATACGCTTGTTGATGGATCGAATGCCCTGAGGTATCACAATACCAAATTCAGAGAGTAAACCGCGCATCTGATTTGCCCGCGCGGTTCTGGCTTTGACGAATCCCTGTCTGGCACGGTGTATCGACAGGATCGCTTGTTGCTCAACGTTTTTGGTCGCTACAAAACGCATGTTGGGTCGACTCACTGCTTCGCAAATCGCTTCTGCATCCGCCATGTCATGCTTGTTGGTCTTCACATAGGGCTTTACGAACTGGGGGTGACACGAGTTTGACAGTATGTCCAAATTCGCCCAGTGGTGTGAACTACTGCAGGCTTCCATACCAATCAGGCAGGGCTCAAGATTGACAAGGAACTTCGCCGTATCGCTGCGGCGCAGTTACTTGTGCAGCACGGACTTACCATGTACATCTACACCGTGAACTTGAAATACTTCTTTTGCCAAATCAATGCCTATCGTTGTACTCTTCATGTCGGACGCTCCTCTCTATTGGGTGGGCTTTATTGCACCACTACTTTGGCACTTCGATGCCGTTTAGGATAGTGCCCGTCCATTCCATTACTTTTATTCCGCCATTCACGCGAAATTTAGTGCGCCTCAGTGGTACATTCTTACTCCGTTATTTATAGAGTTTTTCTGTTCATTTCCATCATAACTAAATCAAATACTTACATAACTCACACATTCGATAAAGCCAGTTATGCAGAGGTCTTTGATAGATGTTGTTCATAACACGCTGGCCAGCGGCAATATTAACTGGGCGGTGAACAATATTGGCTTGCCGGGCAATCTGTTTGTATGTAGCCATCCTATCAGTGCATAAGATCACATCCTTATTTAACAGAGGAATAAGTACTGGTTCGATTTGCTGCGTACTTATGCCATTTAGAATAAGTCGGCGGTCTCACCATGACGGTCACGTCCCACTAATAAGGGCACCTGTTCTGTTGAGTACCTTTCTTGATAGCTTTGCCGCCACGCTTGCGTACAGACCGGGGCCAATCGACGCGGCCCTTTAAAAGACCCCAGGAAATAGCTTTCATCGACTTCGACAATATCATTCATTTTATCGGGTTGACGAGTAGCAGGTAACTGTGTAAAAAACGATGTCGCCACTTAAAGCTTGTATTATTGGCTATCCCACAGTTATCCGCTGCTTTACGGATGCTTTAACCTTGTGAATCATCGTTTGCTCATATTCGAACCATTTGTCCTTGTGGCGTAGCCGTGCCAGTGGTGTTCCCGTGAGCGCATTAAACGTGCGATTGTATTGGCGGCAACGGTAAAGCTGCAAATCACTGACTTTTCCCCAGCGATATAGCTTGGTTGCTTTACATCTAGGACAACTTGGTTTGTCATCCGAACTACGTTCGATCAATGCTATCACTTCATCAGCATCCTTTTTTTCTTCCGAGCTTTTTCGCAGTTTGTCTCGCTGATTACGGTTCATGCGTTCTATTGATTTTATCCAGGCTTTAAATTCCGTTGTTTTCATTATGCACACTTCTATGTCTATATCTCAATGCACATTGGTCAACCAATTCAATAATTAATTGTTACAAAGCCTTACATAACGATATCGTCACAAAAATTAGCTCGACTATTGACTATTTATTGTGGAAGACAAGCACGTCAAAATGATTTAGAGATCAATGTAAAACACCTTACCATAAAACAAAAAAACGCTTGAGAATCTTTCTGTTAACAAAGCTTATTCTCTGGGTTAATGGATTTATTGTTGGTAAATTGAACAATGTTATTAATCGTGGTTATTGCAATTTCGCTCAATGCTTCTTGCGTTAGAAAAGCTTGATGCGAAGTAATGAGAACATTTGGGAAAGTCAGTAAAAGATTCAGTTCATCGTCTTGCAATAAATGTTCCGAATGATCTTCAAAAAAAATACCCTCCTCTTCCTCGTAAACATCCAAGGCGACTCCACCCAAATGATTTTTCTTAAGTGACTCAATCAGTGCCGTGGTATCAACAAGTTTTCCGCGACTGGTATTAATCAAAAATGCACCTTGTTTGATTTGCTGCAGGGTCTCTCGACAGATCAGGTGATGCGTTTCTGGCGTCAAAGGAACATGCAACGAAATAATATCGCTATTTTGTAAAAGGCTTTCTAGCTGCGTATATTCAACATCGTGTTGCTTCGCCCAATCTAAATGAGGGGTAACATCGAAAGCCACCACACGACAATTAAATCCACGGAAAATTTGTGCGGCGATACGACCGATCTTACCGGTTCCAATAATGCCTATGGTCTTTCCCGCAAGGTCAAATCCGACTAAGCCGTTCAGAGAAAAATTGTGCTCACGCACACGATTATAGGCGCGATGAATGTGACGATTCAAGGTAAGCAAAAGTCCGATGGTATGCTCTGCGACAGCATGCGGGGAATAAGCAGGAACACGGGCTACCGAAACACCTAATTCTTTGGCGGCAAGCAAATCCACATTATTAAAACCAGCGCAACGCAAGGCAATTAATTTAACTTCTAACTTCGCTAGTTCAAGGATACAAGCCCGATCAATTCGATCATTAACAAAAACACAAACGGCGTGCATTCCGGCTGCAGATGCAGCCGTTTTCGCACTCAGACGAAATTCATGAAAATGCCAATCAATGTTATTGTGCTTGGAAAAACGTTCAAAGTATTCACAATCATAGGGTTTGGCATCATAAAGCGCAGCATTAATCATAATGTAATGATATTACTAAGAATAGTTATTAAGGTATGGTAGTAGATCGAGTTTGAATTGCATTCAAAATTCAATATCTACACCACTATCGACTTAAGGCCAGGAAAACACTCGACAAATCATCTTTGAACAGAGCAAAGTGTTTTTATATTACCTCTACTACAACTTGCTAAAAGTAAAAGCATCGAATGTCTGATACTAATACACTTGTTTATTAAACAGGTTTACTCTGGAGATCGGAAAGTATCTTCTCATGAATTCCGCCAAAACCACCATTACTCATCACGAGAATATGATCATCAGGTTTTGCAAGCATGCAAATTGCTTGGACTAATTCATTCAAATCATCATGGCAATAGGCTTTTTTTTCTGAATTATGCATGATTTCTTTAGCCCATGACGCTTCACGGGTAAAACAAAAAATATGATTAGCTTCATTCAGGCTTTCTGCAAGCTCATTTTTCCATACTCCCATTTTCATGGAATTTGAGCGCGGTTCCAATACCGCAATAATACGTTTTTCTTTACCAATATGTTTTCTTAACCCATCGATAGTAGTCCGTATTGCGGTTGGATGATGAGCAAAATCATCATAAAGAGTAACTCCATTGACAGTGCCGCGCTTTTCCATGCGACGCTTGACGTTCTTAAAGCGCATCAGTGCTTCAATGCCAATTTGAATCGGAATTCCGGCATGGCGAGCGGCTAATAACGCAGCCAAAGCGTTCATGTTGTTGTGTTCGCCCAATAAATCCCAATACAGCGTATCTTGGTACGTATTTTTAAAAAATACCTTAGTACCGTAATCCGATTGCATTTCAGAATGCCAACCGGTTTCGACTCCAAATTCCTCAATAGGCGTCCAATAGCCTTGTTCAAAAACACGTTTTAAATTGTTATCGTTGCCATTGGAAATAATCAATCCAGCGTTTGGCACGATACGAATGAGATGATGAAATTGTCGTTCGATTGCAGCCAAATCTGGAAAGATATCCGCATGATCAAATTCAAGATTATTTAAAATGAGCGTTTTAGGGTGATAATGCAGAAATTTTGAGCGTTTATCAAAAAATGCAGTATCGTATTCATCGGCTTCGATCACAAAAAAAGGCGAAGTCTCGGTAGTATTCTCGTTATCACCAGGTAACCTGCCAGTTCGAGCAGAAACACCAAAATTCTCGGGTATGCCCCCAATCAAAAAACCTGGATTGAGTCCTGCATAGTCTAATATCCAAGCTAACATTGAACTGGTGGTAGTTTTGCCGTGGGTGCCCGCGACGGCAAGAACCCAGTATTTGCGCAAAACATTTTCTAGCAACCATTGTGGACCAGAAATATAAGGCAGATTACGGTTTAGAATTTCTTCCATCAAAGGATTGCCGCGCGTAACAACGTTGCCGATTACATATAAATCCGGTTCTAATGCAAGTTGCTCTGGAGAATAACCTGAAATCAATTCAATCCCTTGCGCTTCGAGTTGAACACTCATCGGCGGATAAACATTCTGATCACAGCCTGTAACTTTGAATCCTAATTCGCGTGCGATGACGGCGATTCCGCCCATAAAAGTGCCACAAATTCCGAGAATATGAATATGCATGTTCAACTTAATAAGATTAAAAGAAATTGATCAACAATTTGGCTATGAAACTGAATACAACTCAATTATAGTCGATTTACCAGGCGCGCTGCTGAAGCGAGACGGTTTTGTATCATACAGAATGCTAGAATTTTAGTGTTTTTTATCGAATATATTCATCTCAAAATAATGCTTCTCAAAGATAATGTGCCAATTGCCCAATCAATGTATCGTGGACGATTTGCGCCATCGCCAACCGGTCCATTACATTTCGGTTCGCTGGTTGCAGCCGTAGGAAGTTATTTGGATGCCAAATTTAACGACGGAAAATGGCTCGTGAGAATCGAAGATTTGGATCGCCAGCGTGAAGTTTCTGGTGCTGCCGATGATATATTGCGTACATTAGAAGCATTGGGATTGGAATGGGATGATGAAGTTGTTTACCAAACGCAACGTTTGAGATTTTACCAGCAAGCGTTGGATGATTTAATCAAACAAAAATTAATCTATCCGTGCCACTGTTCGAGAAAAGAAATCGCCGATTCTAGCGTTGTTGGCATTAATGGACCGATTTATCCAGGTACATGTAGCCAAAATGCGCTGCCTTTAACACAAACAATTCATGGTCATGCTTTGCGCGTTCGAACCCAATCCGACTGTATTGTGTTCGCAGATGTTCTGAGAGGAAAATATAGCCAAAACCTTAAACAAGAAATCGGTGACTTTGTTTTGCGTCGCGCCGACGGCATTTATACCTATCAATTAGCCGTGGTAGTAGATGACGCACTACAAGGCATCACGCATGTGGTTCGCGGCGCTGATTTGATTGACTCAACGCCAAGACAGATTTTTTTACAGCAATTGTTAGGTTATGCAACCCCGTGCTACATGCATTTGCCTATAGTCACAAATAATGTGGGTGAGAAATTGAGTAAACAAACACGCGCCTCGGCGATTCAATTCCAGAATGCGTTAACCAATTTAATTCAAGCAATTCAATTTTTGGGTCAAAATCCTCCAGAGGAATTAAAGCAAGGCAATATTGCGTCATTTTGGCAATGGGCAAAGAAAAATTGGCGTGTCGAAAAAATTCCCCATAACTGCAACACCATATCCGGCGATTATATGTCATGATGACCAGGAAACGGATTTTTGAATCAAGGAGATGATGTGGCCTTTTTGCCATTTAATATCACGAAGCAAAAAAAGCTGAAAGTAATCATTATCGGCGCAGGCTATGCAGGTATGGCCGCGTTAACAACGCTTGCACGCTTTGCGTCAGATACCGACATCACTATTATCGATCCACGCCAGCATCATATTAAAACGACGCATTTACACGAGACATTTCGTTACCCGCTGGAAGATGTTTTGGTATCTTTTCGTGACATCGTAAACCGCTTTGGTTGCCGACATATAGCAGCATCGATCCATTTTACTCACAATGATTTGGAATATTTCCAACAGCAAAAACAATTGCCGGTGCAGGAAGAGTTTCTTGATTTCGATTATCTTGTCGTAGCAACAGGTAACCCAGATCGACCCGTGCAACCATCTGAAGACATTGTGTTGCTAAAAAATTTCGAGACATCATCCGGCTCTAACTTAATCAGTCAATCGTTAAACAAGTCAGATCAATCGAATCTATCGATTTCAGTCGTTGGCGGCGGCGCGACAGGAATTCAATTTTTGTTTGAATTAAAACATTTTCTCAATCGCATCAAAAGACCAGCCACACTGCGTTTAATCCATTCTAAAGATCGTGTTTTAGAATCATTTCCGATTGCATTCAATGATTATATTCAATCACGCATGCAAGAATTGGACATCGCCTTCCATCCTTATTGCTATTTTCAGCAACAACAATCAGGTCACGTTCATTTAAAGAACAAACTAACGCAGCAACAATTTACCTTGCCATCCATGCTTTCTTTGCTGTTTTTAGGTAAACAGCAGCAAGATCCTCTATTAGCCAATGTATTTGGTCAGGTTATCGTTAACAATCAAGCGCTGCAGAATATTTTTACGGCGGGTGACAATTCCTCCTACGAATCGATTGGAACCAATGCCCATACAGCTCAATCCGCGGTGCGAAAGGGTAAGTTAGTCGCGAGAAATATCTTGCGTCACGCAGGTTTTCCAGGCTTGCTTGAACCGTATATACATCAGGATTTGGGGTACGTGATTCATCTCGGTCCACATGATGCCGTCGGTTGGTTGGGTACGCAGAACAACATCATGACAGGCATGCCCGCGTTAGCAATTAAAGAAATCGTTGAAGCACAATATGATTTGCTATTGTCAGGTATTGATACCTATGTGGTCTGATTTATTCGCAATTAAAAAAATCAGTACCTGTACTAAGGAAACGCTGATTAATGGTCAATGTTGATATCGTAAACTCAAATCTTTGGGCTGAAGAAATTCACTATCAGGTCTTTGATTGTCATCAGTTTGCCATGAAAAAAATGTTCCGCACCAGGTACCATCACAATCGGCTGTGATTGTGGCCTTGCCCAAGCCAAGATAGATTCTGGTGTAACGACATCATCTTGCTCACCCTGAATAATTAAGACAAAACAGTTTTCTTTGGGTGGCATAGGAGCTTTCAAATGTACGATGGATGGGGCAACCAAAATGAGGAACTCAGGATTCAATTTTTGCGCCGCATGCAGTTGAATGCCACCTCCAAATGAAAAACCCGATAACAGCAGTGGTAGATTCTGATACTCAATCAATCGCTTACGAATTTCTTCTGTTACCGTTAGCACATCCTCCAGCTCTCCTATGCCTTCAGCAAAATTACCTTCGCTTTGACCTACGCCACGGAAATTGAACTTAACAGTGATAAATCCCAATTCAAGAAACGTTTTGAATAACGTATAGATTACTTTGTTATCCATAGTTCCACCATAAAGTGGGTGCGGATGCGCAACGATAGCGATCCCTGTGGGTGTAGTGTCCGGTTTCGCTAGCACCGTTTCCAATTTTCCAGCAGCGCCCTGGATAAAAAACACTTCAAGTTGGGATGATTTCATTTAAGTCACGTTTGCCAAAGGAAAATAACTATCGATTAAATTTTTAATCGTTCAACTACATTTCCTTTAATCAAGTGCTCATCAATGATCTCATCAATGTCTTCTTTATCGATATAGGTATACCAAGTTTCATCCGGATAAACCACGATTATCGGACCTTCATCGCATCGATCTAAGCAACCCGCATTATTAATACGGATTTTTCTTTTACCATCGAGCTTTAGTGATTTTATACGTTGTTTTGCATAATCGCGTAGCTCTTGCGCGCCAAAATTATTACAGCATTTGGCATCACCTTCACGCTGATTGATGCAGAAAAAGACATGATGTTTATAGTAGCTCATGAGGTCGTTTTAGCATTTTTGATTGTAACAATATACAGAAAACATGCCTTGTCGTCTGTGTCGGAAGTATTGATTTTACCTATTATCTGGTTAATTTAGAGCGAATCTAATCACTCTTGAAAAATTATTGACCAAACGGAGAATTTGATCCATCCGCATCTGATGACTGTTTGTCCGACGAAGATTGACCAAAAGGTGAAGAAGCCGGTTTATTAGATGATCCAGAACCTGCCTTGGGAGCAAAAGGTGATGCAGCAGCTGCACCACCAGTACCAGCAGCCGGCTTATTAGCCGCCCCGCCCTGACCGGCAGCTCCTTTAGTATCGCCCGATTTACTTACAAACTGCCAATCCTGATAAGTTTTTGCTTCAGCGAATTTTTTGAAATGCTCAGGAAATCCGCTTTTTTTGATCGGCTTTTTCTCAGAGAGGCTGTATACGCCGGTTATTCTTTTTTCTAAATTTGTTCCAAGATTTGAGCCGATAGCTTTCCCTGTTGTAGAACCCGCGGCAGAACCTGTTCCGGCAGGATTTGTAGTAGTACTTTTGCCCGCGCTAGTCGTAGAAGCTGCCGTTCCGCCCGGCGTTAAACTACTACTTGAGCCTTGTGAAGTGTTAGTAGTCGCACCACTACCTAAACCACTCGCTCCACCCATTGCAGTGCTTCCTCCTGCGGTCGTATTACCTGTTGTGGTCTGGTTACCAGCAGCAGTGTTTGTATTATTGGCTGCAGTATTACTCGCAGCTGCGCCTTGATTCGCACCCGCCGGCGTTTCCTCGACAATGCCCCATTCAGTCGTATTAGTAATAGGATCGACATACATTTTGCGTAAATGACGTACCACATTCGGGGTGCGCTTATCCTCTAATAACTCTTCTAAAGTTTTAGGATATTGTTTAGTGCCAGTACTTTGATACGATTTAATAGCCATGCGAAATTGTTCACCGATGAACATCAGTTCCGCTTCTTTTTCACGCTGAGATCTAGCTTGCCAAACATGCGCGGCTCCAGCCATAGCAATACCCGCAAGCACAACCATGTAAAGTGCCCAAAGGTAAACAAACCCTCGTTGTGTTGAGCGAAGCATAGCTTATTTTAAAAAATTAACTGGCGTTTTTTGTTCTACCATTCTTCATAAAAAGACCCATCCAAAGCGCGTCCTTGATAACCACTATGTACGTTATACACACCTGAATCAACCAGATTAGGCGGCGGCATGACAATCCAAGTTGCTTTGCTTTCTGTAAAAGGGTCTACAGGAATACTTCGTAAATACTTTTTATCCACCATCTCTTCCAAATCCAATGGATATTTGCCAAAATCCGCATAAAATTGATCGATCGAATTTCTCATCATGACAAGATCTTGCCGCAAAACCGCTTCTTTTGCTTTTTCCAACGAATTAAAATAACGCGGCGCGACTAAACTCAGCAGCGTAGCAATAATAGCCATCACCACCAATAATTCAATCAGCGTAAATCCTTTACATTGATAACGATTTTTCATACCGTTAAAGATCACCATTCCTTATAAGGAACTCCATTGAGCCCCTTCACTTCGGAAAGCGAATAGACATCATAAACATCATCACCTTCCTTAGGACTATCTGGAGGGCTTTCATAACTACGTTTTCCCCAAGTATCGACAGTTGGAGTAATCACCCCCATGCCTGCGATATCCAATTCTACAAACATAGGATCACGTGGAAGGCGACGTAGGAAGTAAATATTTTTCTTTTCCGGGCTTTTCGCATCCGGCACTCCCATGACTAATTCCTCTAAACGTGGCGGATATCCTGATTGATCAGCTTTCTTCGCAATCCGTCCATCGTCACTGGCCTGTTTATAAGCATCAATGGCCGTGCGTATTTGCCGCAAAGCAGCACGTAATTCGATTTCTTTTTCCCGTTGTATCACTAATTCCCGGAAAGGCAGCGCGGCTGTCGCTAATATCGCCATAATACCGATCACAATCATCAGCTCTATTAACGTGAAGCCACGTTGCCTTCGTATCGGCAGCATCAAACGAGGCAAAATCATAAACTCGTACTATTTAATCGTAACCGTAATTGGGGTCGGTAGCGTTACCTCCACCGATTCACCCGTTTCGATATTTTCTCCAGTAGCATTTTGCACACTTATTTCAGTCGATCCCGGGCTAGTGGTAATGACTTTGAAGCGTAATTGAGTCGCCATTCCTAAAACCTGATCTTGTCCTAATTTCAGCGTTCGAGAACCCGATTTAGGACCACCATCCAAAAGCTCCAGAGCACTTGATTCATAACTCAATTGAACATCCGAGTTAACGGTAGGTTTTGCACCGACCAAACGTAAATTCACCGAAAACTCTTTATCCAAGCCTACATTACCAGGTCCTTGCAAGGTCAATGAAGGTGGCACATTAGCAGCATTTGCAAATGGATTCGGAACATCGGCAGGAGGTTGTTCTGCTGCTGCAGCAAAAGGATTTGCTGCAGCTCCGCGCATACTACCTGCACCGCTTGCAGCAGGAGCAATCGCAAGGGATTGCGTAGCAGTGCGCTGTATTTTAACGGGTAATTTTCCGGCTTCACTGGCGGTACCAAAGTGGTACTCATTTTCCATATTGGTTGGTCTTGGAAGATTTCGTACGATGCGCGGCGTAATCAGCAAAACAATCTCAGACTTAGCGCGCTCCACTTTCTGATTAGAAGTCAATCGATCTAATCCTGGAATATTTAATAACCCCGCAAGCCCTTTGATTGATTTAGTATCCCGATTATCTACCAATCCTGCCAGAACTTGTGTTTCACCATCTTTCAACGTTAAAATGGTTTCCGCATTACGTGTTCCGATCAAGGGGGCAATCGCGCCACTCGGTCCCCCGATATCCGATATTCTAGTGCTCACTTCGAGTGTAACTTTCATTGTCACATCATTATTCAACCCAATCCTTGGTTCTACATCAAGCTTAACACCCAAGTCAACGAAGGTTGGCGTCGACGTAACAACAGAGTTAATGCCCGGTTGCACGTTAGCAGTAAAAAATGGCCGTTTTTCACCAATATGAATTTTTGCTTTTTCTCGATTGCTGACACGAATTCTAGGATTAGCCAATATATCCCCTGTCGATAAATTTTGCATAAAGTCAATTTGCGCTTGATTGGTCATCCCAAAACTTTTAAGCCCTTCGAAACCAAACTGGCTGATTAAAGCTCCCGTGACTGCGGTAGGAGGAACAACAGCACCTGCCCAACTGTACTGCAGTGATTGAGGAAAATTAGGTCCTAATAAAAAACTGTCAGAGCGTGAAATCTCCAAAATTGCCACATCCAAAATCACTTCTGGTTCAGCCAAATCATTTAAAGTTACCAGTCGTTCTGTCAAACGGATTGCTTCAAGCGTATCTCGCATAACAAACAGATTAAGCTGCTCATTAACATAAATATCTTTCGCTTTGACAATACCTCTCACCATCGCCACCATTTGTTTGACATCGGTATGGGCAATCTGAAAGCTTTTCACCACTAGCTCTTGATAGTCTTTTAGCTTTGCCGGCGTATTAGGATAAATTAATAATGTATTATTGTTGAGTACCTTATACGCTAGTTGATTAGTAGTCAGTAATAATTTAAGAATATCTTCGATCGTATTCTTTCTAACAAAAATAGAAACCTTAGTTTCCTGACGAATATCTTTATCAAAAACGAAATTGATCCCCGCCGTACGCGACATGATTTCGAATACCGAACGTAAGTCGGTATCCTTAAATTCCATGGAAACATTTTTCTTAAATGCTGATTCTAAAGCCAAATCAGTCACTTCTGGGCGAGTCATCATCGCATTGATTTGCTCGATCAATTGGCGTGCCTGCATTTGCTGTGGATTCTCTTGCAGCACAGCACGCACAATCGTTTCCGCTTCAGCGACATTGTTTCTAGTCAGATGCTGCTTAGCCGTCTCAACAATAGCAATATGCCGCCGATCAAGTCTAATTAGCTCCAATCCTTCCTTGGCACGTTCATTGGCAGGAAACATATTCAAGATACGCTGATAGCCTTTCTCCGCACTTGCTAAATCGCCAGAAAACCGATTATTTTCAGCAAAAAACATCAGTTTCATCGCGATTTCATCGGACAAACGCATTACCACAGCGCGTATTTCCTTATCCTCAGGTTGCTCCCTCGCTGCTAGCTGTATTTTTTCCAAACCAATTTCAAATTGTCCTTGCTCGATCAGTTTTTGACCTTCAATGAAATTTTCATTTCTGTTTAAAAAAGTCTTGTTATTGATTGCGCAACCTGCCACCATCACAATTAAAAGCCCGATAACAACACATCTCCAAATTTTCATCACATTTTTCCTGCTAATTTATTATTGATCGTGAGCGTTTGTTTGATATTGAGCGGCAAATAAGTCAAGCTGACACTTTCTTCGTTGATCGCATCCAGACGGTATTGATCTGTGATCTTTCCACCGATTTTTGCAATATGATTATCTTTTGCTTGCGATAAGAAAACCCAAGTTTGATTGTCAGAAATGGCTTTTCCAGCATATTTAAAAGGTACCGGCGGCGCTGTAGGCGGAGGGGGCACAAATGCTTTTTTTGCTTGTTCTTCTCTAGCAGCCTGTTCTTCCGGGTCAATAGGCCGCGGCTTTGGCGTCCAACTGGTAGACGCAAATAACTCACCCGCTTTCGGATTAAATTTTCTTTGTCCGAGTTTACTCACATCTAGAGTCTCCGCACTATTTTCCTGTTTTTTTACCGCTCGCTCGTTAGCCGATCTGGACACTTGAGTCGGTTCTACGGTGCTGATGGTATCCTCCGTTTCTTCATTTTCAACCATTGCAACAGCAAGTAACGTTGCAACCAATGCTGAACCGATCAATAGTTTGCGTTTTTTTTCAGAAGAATCCATAGCTATTTGTTCAAATAAAGATTGGCTTCGAGTCGCACTTCAAGAATTTCAGAAGTCACATTTTCGCGTCTGACCGCTACCGCAGAAATCGCCATTGCCGGGACAGCTTCCAATGCAGCCGCGATAAAAGCACGTATTTGTTTATAGTTACCGCGTACCGGCAGAATCATTTCATAGCGCGCCAAACGCGCATCCGCTTCGTTGATCAAACGATAATCACTGCTACTCAATTCAACATTTTTTTCTTTCGCAACACGGGTCAATTCACGAATCCAAAAAGGCGATGAATCAATCGCGGGAAAAAAATCGTAAAATACTTGCAATGCTTGATCACCGGACATTTTTATGCCACTTTCGGCCAAACTTCCGGTTTGAATGGACGCCAACTGAGCTTGCAAGGTATCTGCACGTGTTTTTAATTTCTCTAATTCTGCATCATGCGGTAATACTGCCGAAAACAAATAAATCAGTGTCGCGGCCATCAATCCCAAGCCAATTTTTCCAATAGAACCGATACGCCCCAGATTCCAGCGAAGCTGTGGCAACAGTTGATTCAAACGGGCTTGTGCCGTTTCTGTATTCCAATTCAAGAAATTACGATCCATGCTGCGGACAAAAGAAAAATAATAGGTTTATGAGGATTATCTTGCTTGATTTTGTAATTGACCAAATGCACATTCTGAAAAATTTCTTCTCGTTCAAGCGCTTCGACGAAATCGAGCAATTTTGCCATATCTTTGGCTTCACCATTAATACGTAAAACACGATTCGCCACATTGGGTTGCAATGATAACAGCGCGACTTCCTTAGTCGAGGCATGCTCGATGGCATCAAAAAGACCATCCCACGGCAAATTAATTTGATCCAGCACACCATTGGCTTGTCCTATTTCTTTACGGATTTCTTGGCTGAATTCGCGCACGCGCGAGGACGTGCGAGCACGCGGCGCAATTTTTTGTTGTTGCTGTTTTTCCAATCGCTCTACACGAGTAGTCCAATAATTTATTTCCTCAGTAACATGACGATATTGAAGAATCGTAATCACCAGAAGAAACAACCCCACCACCAAAAGAGCAATATCGACTTGTGGAATGGCTTGTTCTTGATAAGGAAATTTTAACTTTAAGCGAGACATTATTTATTTTATGCTGCTTGCACAGATAACGATGGAAAATAACCCGGAGCGGGGTTTTGTTCATTCGGTAATGCTAACAATGCCCAACCAGAATCGGGAGGTAACGCTAACTGTGTTAACTGTGGATAATCCGGCGCAAATACATGGGCCGTCGCTTGATGTTCTTTTGTTCCATACAAAATCGCTTCTTGAGTCAATACAACCAATAACTCTTCCGAAAGTTCTTGAGCATTTTGAAACAACACGCGCTGATTACGAATACTCTTCCAAATACCGCCCACGATAATCGCAGTACAAATTCTTCCTGGTTCTGCAACCGCTAAATAAACTTTCTGACCACTGAGTTGTTTTTGCCAATGATCGTAAACCGCTGCCAAATAAGGCTCGACCGCTTTTAGTTTAACACCAAGCCGTTTCGTCATTTCTTGCAATTGCATCATCAAATCACGCTCAATGGCTGCACAAACAGCACCCGTAGCAGGACTCCAATCACTGATACTCAATTCCCAAGATTCGATTCGGTCCGAATAAATTTCACGCATCCGAAATAATGCATAAGATTTCACTTCTTCCGGGGTAGTGATTTCCTGTTGCGGCGGCAAAGTTACATAACGAACAAAATGATTCGAAAGTATCACGGTAAGCTCTTTACCTTTGGTATTCGCCAAGTGATTTTCTAAAGCCGCGAACGCATTTTGCCATGACGCACTATCTTCCGTCTTTACGCAATGAATAGTCTCTCTGCTCAATTGCTCCGCTTTGAAACCACGTTGAAAATGAACAAAATCAACGCGTTCAGGAGCTAAAAAAACATAAATTTGATTACGCCACGATGGTGACACGATTGGCCTCCTCCAAACTGGTTGCTCCTTGCTTAACCATATCCAAAGCCGCTTCTCGCAGGAAATGCGTACCATTGTTGCGCGCTGCTTCTTTAATACGCCGAATAGGTTCTTGCGCCACAATCAATTCGCGGATTTCATCGTTTAACAATAAAATCTCAGCAATTGCATTTCTACCCCGATAACCACTACCACGACAGTGTCCACATCCTTTTCCGCTGCGGAAATGATATTGATCCGCCTCGGTAAGCGGAATACCGGATTCGGCAATCTGATCATCGTCAGGGCGTTCATCCACTGAGCAATGCGTACACAATAACCGCACCAAACGCTGCGCGACGATACCATTCAGCGCAGACACAAAACTGTAAGGATCAACACCCATATGCGAAAAACGGCCAATGACATCAAACACGTTGTTCGCATGAACGGTAGTAAACACCAAGTGCCCCGTCAATGCTGCTTGAATGGCAATTTGCGCCGTTTCTGCATCACGAATCTCACCTACCATGATCTTGTCCGGATCATGCCGTAAAATCGAACGCAATCCACGCGCAAAGGTAAGACCTTTTTTCTCATTCACTGGAATTTGCAACACACCGGCGAGTTGATACTCAATCGGATCTTCGATGGTGATGATTTTATCATGCCCTTTATTGACCTCAGAAATGGCTGCATACAGTGAGGTTGTTTTACCACTTCCCGTGGGTCCGGTCACCAATAACATACCATAAGGTTCTGAACTTAAACGCCGGATGCTGGCAATCGAGGTTTGACTAAAACCCAACTGATTCAATGTCAAACCTTCGAGATGATCGGACAAGGCTTGGCGGTCCAAAATACGTAGCACCGCGTCTTCACCGAAGATACTTGGCATGATCGAGACACGAAAATCGATTTCACGTCCTTGGATCGAAATCTTGAAGCGACCGTCTTGCGGCACGCGGCGCTCGGCAATATCCAGCTCTGACATTACTTTAATTCGGGAAATCACCTGTTCCGCCAAATCTCCGCCCTTAATGACGCCAATCGAAGTTAACACACCATCAATTCGATATTTGATGGCCAGCGCGCCAGTCGTCATCTCGAGATGAATATCGCTCGCCTGCGATTTATGCGCATCATACAACGTCGAATGTACCAGTCGCACCACTTGGCTGGTACCTTCATTAATGCTTTTTAATGAGAGATCTTCGATGCCGCTTTGAATTTTATCCAATTCGGTCGATGGTAAAACTTGATCCATCGCACGCATGGTTTTTTCCTGCTGCGCGAAAAAAGCGGCCAAATCAGCCGGATGCACCAAACGCCATTCAAATGAAAAGTTAAACCGTTCTTCGGCCCAAGCTCGCAATCGATTGGAAAACGGATTACTGACAGCCAACAAGTAACGTTGCTCATGACGAAACAGCGCACATTCGTTGATCATCGCCTCCGAAAACGGAAGCAAATCAAACACCGGGGTCAGCATATGAATGTCTTTCATATCCATCACCTGAATATGCAGCAGTTGACCCAGTTGCCGCATCAAATCGTCAGAAGCGTAACCATCGGTATCTTCAAGGATTTGTAAGACAGAAATACCCTGACTCATCGCTCGCTGACGTGCGTCAGCGAGCCGATGGATATCCAGTGGCGGCTTACTATCAACAGTAATAGCAGGTTCGTTCAATTGATACTTCCTGCCAATTCAAAGATTGGCATGTACATCAGAATAATAATGCCTCCGATAACGATACCAATAAACGCCATCAATAGCGGTTCGATCAATTTGGTGGTCCACTCCACCCAACGAGCAATTTCCTCATCGTGAAAATTACCGATTCGCTCCATCATATCACCCATTAATCCAGTTCTTTCCCCTACCCTCAGCATACGATTACCGACGGCGGTGGTCAGTCCTTCCATTTCCATTGCCGTTGAAATGGTTTTGCCTTCGCGAATGTGTTTTGCAGCCGCTTCCACCTTGGGTCTAAAGTGTGCTTGTAATAACCCGCTGACCATATTTAATGCTTGCGTGATCGGAATACCGCCTCGTAACAACATTCCCAGTGTTTTATAAAAACGTGCGAGCTGATACACGCGCATGTGCTCACCGATTGCAGGAATGCTCCACAAGAATTGCAATAGTTTCGCCCGAAAAGCAGGCCTTGTGACGATATAAACTGACAAAATCATTAAAACAGCAGCAACGATTGTTAATTCCCATCCGTATTCGTGAACAAATTGTCCCCATTTGATCAATAACAGCGACAACCAGGGCAAATCGCTATTCATATCATCATAAATCGCGCTAAATTTTGGCACCACGAATACCATCAAAAAAATTGAAACCAAAAATCCCACAACGAGCAGCAAAACAGGATAAATGGATGCGCCTACCAATTTTTTCCGCACGAAATCCATTTGTGTTTGATATGTGATAAAACGCGTTAAGGCTTCAGCCAAATCACCCGTTTTTTCACTGGCGCGAACCGTTGCAATATAGAGTGGCGGAAAAAATTGCGGATATTCTTGCAACGCTTGCGAAAAAGTCACACCCTCGTAAAGCTTGGCCAGAATGCTTTTAATCACTTTCCGGTTACTCGCGTCTTGCTCTTTCTCTAATAAAGTCTCTATGCCTTCCACCAAACTCAATCCAGCAACCTGCAAGGAAAGTAGTTCTTGACTAAAATGCACCAGTGGAAAATTACTTTTTGATTTTAAAGAAAAGCCGGAAAAACTGCGCTTGACGCTCAGCACCATGCCGCCTTGTTCAGTCACCTGCTGGCGCGCCTCTTCCTCGCTATTAGCTTCTAGATGAAGCAGCACAGTGCCTTGCCCGGATAGCACAGCTTTTACTTCGTAACGCATGATTGCGGCCTAGGATCTACCAATTCTTGATATCGGCTGCCTCGCCCTCGCCACCTGGTTGACCATCTTTTCCGTAGGATAATAGATCAAATTCCGCACGCTCTCCCGGATATTTATAGATATAAGGCCGTCCCCAAGGATCCGATGGAGGCATTTTTGCAAGATACGGACCTTGCCATCTCGATTCGTTACTGGGGCGCGTGTTTAACGCAGCCAATCCTAGCTCGGTTGCAGGATAACTGCCAACATCCAAACGGTATTGATGTAATGCTTTTTCAAGCGCATCAATTTGCGCTTGCGCCATTTTAATTTCTGATTTTCCTACTTGAGAAAAATATTTTGGCCCCACATAAGCCGCCAACAACCCGATAATCACCATAACAACCAATAATTCCAACAAAGTAAAACCACGTTCTGTCGCGACAGCGTGCTGTTTCTGCAAACGTAACATATTCATCCTCTAACTTTAAAAACTGAAACCGCTTATTGTACTTTTTCGCAAGACAATACTTACATCAATATACACATGTTAAGGGGGTTATATTACAGGGTCAAGACTTGCAAGATCACTAATGCTTTATTTTAATAAATAAAAATAGCATACGGCATTGGTAATATCTTAACACTCGTAATCATTGATAGTTTTTTAACCGCTCAAAATCCACCTTCAATCTGTGATAGATAAGATATCATTGTGCAATTTTAATTCTTCCATTGTCATGAATTGGCTTGATCTTCCGCTTACAAAATATGCCCGCGGCAACATCCGGCTGCCGGGATCAAAAAGCATTTCCAATCGCATCTTGCTTCTAGCCGCACTATCAAGCGGAGAAACCGACATTCATGACCTACTTGCATCCGATGATACGACACGCATGCTGGAAGCGCTGAATCAACTGGGTGTTCCGATCGCCCAAACCGGCGAACATGACTACCGCATAACCGGACAAAACGGAAAATTTCCCGTCACCTCCGCAGATTTATTCCTCGGCAATGCCGGCACAGCCTTTCGTCCATTAGCCGCCGTTTTATCGTTAATGAATGGACAATATCGTTTGTCCGGTGTTCCCCGCATGCATGAACGCCCAATCGGAGACCTTGTCGATGCGCTACGACAATTAGGCGCAACCCTATCATATTTAGATCATGAAGGGTTTCCACCACTACACATCGAGCCTTTCACACCTCACAATGAACAATCGATCAACAAAGTCACCGTAAAAGGCAATGCTTCCAGCCAATTTCTCACGGGCTTACTAATCGCCCTACCGTTGACGCAAAAAGAATCGATCATTCATGTTGCTGGCGAACTCATTTCCAAGCCCTATGTCGCTCTTACCATCGCGCAATTACAACATTTCGGTGTACAAGTCGAAAATCAAAATTGGCAATCATTTCGCATACCTGCTTCACAGATCTATCGATCGCCAGGATCGCTTTCCGTCGAAGGCGATGCTTCTTCCGCTTCCTATTTTCTAGCAGCAGGCGCAATTGGAGGCGGTCCAGTAAGAGTTTACGGCGTGGGTCGCGATAGCGCACAAGGTGATGTTCATTTCACCAAAGCTTTAGAAATGATGGGAACAACGATCACTATGGGTGAAAATTGGATCGAAGCCAGCAATCCTACATCAAAAAACAATGGGAAAAAACCATTACATGCAATCGATTTGGACTGCAATCATATTCCCGATGCAGCCATGACTTTAGCAGTTTGTGCTTTGTTTGCCAATGGTCCAACCACATTGCGCAATATTGCCAGTTGGCGTGTCAAAGAAACTGACCGCCTTGCGGCAATGTCTTGCGAATTAAGAAAACTGGGCGCGGTTGTCGATGAAGGCGCAGATTATTTACACATTATTCCACCCGTTGATTTATCCGCGAATACCTCGATTGACACTTACGACGATCATCGTATGGCCATGTGCTTTTCACTTGCATGTTTTGGAGCAGCGGTTAGAATCAATGATCCGAATTGTGTCAGCAAAACATTTCCAGATTATTTTAAAGCGTTTAATCAAATCACTCAATCACAATAAGCCTGTCGACTATAATTCATATGATGAAACAAATCCCTGTCATTGCAATCGATGGCCCCTCAGCATCGGGCAAAGGCACTGTAGCGCAATTGGTCGCAAAATCACTTGGATTTCATTATCTGGATAGCGGTGCTTTATATCGATTAGTAGCATTGAAAGCCACGCAATTGAATATAGCTAGCACGGATCAAATACTGCTGGCTACAATCGCCAAAAATCTCAACATCGAATTTAAAAACCAAGAAATTTACCTGGATGATTGCATTGTCACGCAAGACATCCGTGCCGAACAATGCGGAATTCTAGCATCGCAATTGGCAGCCTATCCGCAAGTTCGTGAAGCTCTTACCGAGCGTCAACGAAAATTCTGCCAACCGCCCGGATTGGTTGCCGATGGACGCGATATGGGCTCGACTATTTTTCCGCACGCATTATTAAAGGTTTTTCTCACCGCCAGTGCTGAAATACGCGCTCAAAGGCGGCTTAAGCAGTTGATGGAAAAAGGTATCGATGCTAATATCGATATTCTGCTGCACGATATACAAAAACGTGATGAACGTGATAGCAATCGCAGTGTAGCTCCTTTAAAACAGGAGATTGATGCGCGTTTGCTCGACACCACATCACTAACAATATCGGAAGCACAGCATCAAGTTCTATCTTGGTATAATGAGATCGAACAAAAAAATCGTGCCTGGACTTAAACGACACTTGATCTATCTATTTAAACTAGTGGACTTGTTCAAGCATTTTTATTAACTTACTTAACCTGTTATTAAACATCAAAGTTTATTGCAGGGAATCAACTGGGTATTTTTAAATAATGACTACAGCCTCTTCCTCCGTTTCAACAACTTCTGAAAATTTCGCCGCACTCTTTGAAGAAAGTCTTTCGCGTCAAGAAATGCGCATCGGCGAAGTGATTACAGCCGAAGTGGTACGCGTCGACTACAACATTGTAGTAGTGAATGCCGGACTTAAATCCGAAAGCTTTATTCCTGTTGAAGAATTTAAAAACGATCGTGGCGAAATAGAAGTTAAACCGGGCGATTTTATCAGCGTCGCTATTGAATCGTTGGAAGATGGCTTTGGCGAAACCCGTTTGTCGAGAGATAAAGCAAAACGTCTCACCGCTTGGCATGATCTGGAAGAAGCCATGGAGAGCGGAAAAATCGTTACCGGTATGGTCAACGGTAAAGTCAAAGGTGGACTCACCGCGATGATTAACGGCATACGCGCATTTTTGCCAGGCTCTTTAGTCGATATCCGCCCCGTTAAAGACACCACTCCCTATGAAAATAAGGAGATGGAATTCAAAGTCATCAAATTAGACCGTAAACGCAACAACGTAGTGGTATCTCGCCGGGCTGTGTTGGAAGCGACACAAGGCGCGGATCGCGAATCGCTGCTATCGACGCTACAAGAAGGCGCAGTGGTTCAAGGCGTCATCAAAAACATTACCGACTATGGCGCTTTTGTAGATTTAGGCGGCATCGATGGATTGTTACATATCACTGATTTGGCATGGCGTCGCGTCAAACATCCTTCAGAAGTCGTCAATATCGGCGATGAAGTCACGGCTAAAGTATTGAAATTCGATCAAGAAAAAAATCGTGTTTCCTTAGGCATGAAACAACTGAGCGAAGATCCTTGGGTTGGACTATCACGCCGCTATCCTGCGCACACGCGTCTATTCGGTAAAGTCACCAATCTGACAGATTACGGTGCATTTATCGAAATCGAACAAGGTATTGAAGGGTTAGTACACGTATCCGAAATGGATTGGACCAATAAAAATGTTTATCCGTCGAAAATTGTCCAGTTGGGTGATGAAGTCGAAGTAATGATTTTAGAAATCGATGAAGAACGCCGCCGTATTTCTCTCGGTATGAAACAATGTCAGGTCAATCCTTGGGAAGAATTTGCTTCAAAACATGAAAAAGGCGATAAAGTCAGCGGTCAAATCAAATCGATTACTGATTTTGGTGTATTTATCGGACTTCCCGGCAACATCGACGGTCTGGTTCATTTATCCGATCTTTCTTGGAATCAAACAGGCGAAGAAGCTGTTCTAAATTACAAAAAAGGCGATGAAATCGAAGCTATGATTTTGTCAATCGATGTTGAGCGTGAACGTATTTCGCTCGGAATCAAGCAAATGGAAGGCGATCCTTTCACTGCTTTCGTTGCACAGTTTGATAAAAACAGCATTATCGAAGGCACGGTAAAAACTATTGATGCCAAAGGCGCTGTCATTGCATTGAATGATGACGTAGAAGGTTACTTGCGCGCTTCAGAAGTTTCGCGTGATCGAGTTGAAGATATTCGCACACATTTGAAAGAAGGCGACAAGGTTGAAACAATGATTATCAATATTGATCGCAAAAATCGTACGATCAATCTTTCCATCAAAGCCAAAGATAAATCCGATGAAACCAGCGCTTTACAAAAAATCAAAACTGCGCCAGCTAATGCTGGAACCACAAGCTTAGGGGCACTCCTTAAAGCGAAGATGGATAGCAAAAACACCGAACAACAGTAAAGGAAAAATTAATGACGAAATCTGAATTGATTGCGCGGCTGGCTGCGCGTTTTCCGCAGTTAATTGCAAAAGATGCAGAGCTTTCTGTTAAAACGATCATTGACGCCATGTCAAAGAGTTTAGCGCAAGGGCAACGTATCGAAATTCGGGGTTTTGGTAGCTTTGATTTAAATTACCGCCCGCCCAGAATGGGCCGTAATCCCAAATCGGGCGACAAAGTTAAAGTTCCAGAAAAATATGTCCCGCACTTCAAAGCGGGCAAAGAGATGCGTGAACGCGTTGATTATAAGGAAAAGAATTAGTCAGCACCTAACGCCGCGAGTGGTTTGTTTGACTATAGCAAAGTGATTCAAGGATTGGCATGGATCGATAAACATGCTAATCCTTGCCTGTGTAGCAAAAAAACTCATGCACAACCAACAAAATGAGTGCTATTAACAACACATATGGATACACCACGTTATGATGAAAACGATGATTTGGTTTCTACGAGTAACAATTTTCGCAATCCTTGCATTATTTGCTTCGCAAAATTCGCAAATTGTGACAGTGCAGTATTATCTGGACAAAACGCTTGAACTTCCCTTGAGTGTGGTCATGCTCGCGTTTTTTGCCTTGGGTATTCTTATTACCCTGTTTTTTACCGTGTGTGATGTGCGCTCAAAAGACAAATAGTATTTGATTTTGCATTAATTCAATTTTCTGGCGTGAGCGAACCTCGTATTATTGTTGCATTGGATTTCGATCACGCTAAAACCGCGCTCGATTTCTGCAAAAAATTATCGCCGCAACTATGTCGGCTAAAAATCGGTAAAGAGTTATTTACTGCAGCCGGTCCCGCCATCATCGAAAAACTCACCCATCAAGGGTTTGATATCTTCCTTGATTTAAAATTTCACGACATTCCAACGACAGTTGCCAAAGCATGCAAAGCCGCCTGTGAACTTGGTGTTTGGATGATCAATGTGCATGCATCCGGTGGGAGAAAAATGCTGATGGCTGCACGTGAGGCAGTTCCTCAAAACTCGACTCGCTTGATCGCCGTCACGGTACTCACCAGCCTGAACGAACACGATTTACACGAAATCGGTTTTTCCAATTCCCCTCAAGAACTCGTACTAAAGCTCGCGCACTTGACGCAAGATTGCGGATTAAATGGCGTGGTTTGCTCAGCACAAGAAACTACCGCGCTTCGCAAAGAACTTGGCCGTAATTTCTGCTTAGTAACCCCCGGAATTCGTCTGATCGATAATATCAAAACCGATGATCAAGAAAGAGTCACTACACCTCACCAAGCGATTGCCAATGGTTCCGACTACCTAGTGATCGGCCGTCCGATCACGCAATCCCCTGATCCTTATCAGACGCTGCTTGACATACAACGATCGATCACTAGTTGATCCATCGACCCAGCACAAAACTGTTAAGCAATTTGTAAGGCTTTTAATATCGGTAGCCGTTTTTCGAAAAATTCCTTTGCCTGTAGATTCAATTCTGCAACATTATCTTCATCGGATTCAATTGTTACGCCATTCTTGATAATACGTTGATTCGATGCACTAAGATGTTGCCAAGCAAATTGTACCGATTCCTGCTGAGATATTAATCCATTATGACGCGCTAACAAAAAAAGCTGTTGGAATCGATTGACCAATACCGCTTCACTAATGACAGGACTCGCGAGATATTTAATTTTTTCGTCTCTTCTAGCCATATTCATTAAATGGAGATTAAGTTTGTCGGTGTATTGCTTGGATTTTTGTGTAATCGTTTCATCCTGAACAATCATCACATCTCCTTTGCCACAAAGGATAATTAACGCTTGAATAATCAATGTGAATGAAACACCTCTACGTTCTAAATTCTGTTCCAGTTGTCCTATCTTTATCGGCTGATGATCTGAAAGTGCCTCTAATAAAGGATTATAAATATTTTCTGCTAATGTTGCTTCACCTCTAGGTACTTTCACTTTCAATTCTACCCATTCTCTTGGGGTAACCATGATTACAAAAATCTCTCGAATCGCCCGTGCACGATCGATTTGATTCATAACTCGTAATCCTTTGGCCCAATAGTCTCGGCGAAAATTATTATTAACGATAAAATCTTTTATATCTTCACGAAATCCTTCATTCGGAATACCCGCTAAAAAAGCAACTTGTTCATCGCTTAAATTAAATTCAGCGATATGATCTAAATAAGTTGCTGAACAAGCATAATTTAATTTACCTTCGTAAAGATAGTCACTGATTTGACCGAATGTCATGCAATCCCAATCTCGATTAAAATATTCATGCGCCAGATAATGGTGGTTTTGTTTTTTGATTTTTTCGAAGTTTTCCAATAGTTTCGGATAACGCTGGGTATAGGATGGATTCACCGTTAACATTTGACTGATAAAATCGAGTGCTGCATGTATATTTCGATTAATACCTTGCCCTTTTGCACCCATTATATCTACATGACGGTTCATCAAATCCCTGAAAGGCACTAAAGGCGCCCACCCGGGATAACTGTTATAACTGATATATAAAACTCCTCCGGTGTTTAGCTTCCGACGCACAAAATCAACAATCACTTTTTTATTCACGTCACTCGTCCAACTCCAAATTCCATGTAACGCGATCATGTCAAAATTGGGCAAATCAGTTCTAGAGCAAAAATCCAAAAATGAGTCATCATATAATTTCGCTCTCGCTTCTGATGCGTTCAATAACTGTTGAGCGAAACAAACCTGCGTCGGATTAAAATCCGTACCGTACCATTCCACATTCGAAGCAGCCGCATTAATATTAATGCTAACCCCCTGACCAAATCCCAGTTCACAAGCAGTTTTTATTTCAGGAAAAACTAAACCGTGATTAAGAAAGGGTAATCTCATTCGAAGTGGATTTAATTCCGCATAATACCCATAAGTATAAGCAACTTCTGCAACATAACCTTCATTCCACTCATTCATATTGATTGCCTTTTGTTTTACCGCTCAATTGAACTCATTTTTATTAAAAGCTATAAATCACACGGATGTTAATGAAACAAAAAACCTCTGCCCAAAAATTATGAGCAGAGGTTTTTTTAAGACTTTTCAATAACAGCTATATCACATAAAAATGGAACAAGCGCATTAAAAAGATTTACAAACTAATTCATACCATTAAGCGGTCACATCTGCCGAGAATGTCGGTAGAGTTGTAACACCCGTTAATTTAATGAATACGTCATCAGCCGCCACACCAGTGCCAGCTGCTGTGGTTTCATACAGTACATAGGTACTGCCTTCAAACACTGCAAAAGAGACACCAAGGGCGGTAGTATTTGCGGTAGCCATTGCAGTTAAAATTTGTGCTGAAGTAGAACCCGCTGACAACGCCGTAACGGCGGTTTGGACAGCACTTTGTTGACCGGATACCACGTCCGCAACACCACTGAACTGCAGCTTATCCGTGCCCGCAACAAAATCCTTAATTTCATCAAAATTACCTAATGTACCACTAGTAGTCGCACCGGCAGTACCCGAAAACACAAAAGTATCTGCGCCAGCACCCCCAGTTAATGTATCAGAACCTTTTCCAGCCTTAAGGGTATCCGCACCACTACCGCCTTTGATGATATCGGCAACGTCACTACCGGTCAAAGTCGCTTTACCTGTCATTGCGCTTGCATCAATGATACTTCCGACTGAAGCACCGGCTTTAATAGCCATAGTCAAATCAGCAGAGCCTGACAACGTAAAAGTTGTGTTATCACTATTTGTCATGGCAGTAATAGTATTGGCAGCAGTACCGTTAGATGAAATTTTGAGATTAGTCAATCCTGTCGTGGTCAATGCAGTGATAGTATGAGCAACCTCATCGCCAGAACCTCCCAAATTAATTGTCGCATCTGTCACACCCACAGCGCCACCCACTGTCAATGCAGTTTGCGTAAACGCGGCCGTAGCACCAGAACCCACATTAACAGTAGAGCCGGTTGCCATATTACTAATTGTTTGAGTAAGCGCTGTAGTATCGATATCAAATGTTTTGAAGTTTGATACAGCACTTGCATCTAGTGTAATGGCAGCATTCAAGCTCAAGCTTTCGAAATTTTTAACAGCATTGATTTTTCCAGCTTCAGCAGAGGTCAACGCTGTATCGAACAATCCCAATTTATCGGTGCCTGCACCACCATCCAATTGTGTTCCGGCCGTCAGGGTACCGAATGCATCGTTCTTAAGCGAAACCATATCATTTCCAGATCCACCTGTGAAAGCAAATGCAGCATTGATCATGCCAGCTGAAGCGTCAACCTGTGCTCCGCCAGTAGATGCACTCGCATCAACCGTTTTTACTGCGGCCGCATCTGCAGCAGCCATATTATAAGAAACTTGTTTGTCACCCGTTATGACGTGTTTTGTTACAGTAGCAGGACCCGTCAACGTACCAATTTCATTGTCCGATCCTGTCGATTTAATATTTAAAGTGGTAGCCGCTGCACCAGTGATAGTTAAGTCTTTTGGAGCAGCGTCAGATTGGTAGCCATTTAGAGTCAGATTCAGCGATGTATCTGCCGCCGCACCCGCCCAAGTAACAGTACCAGCCGTAGCAGCGCCATTGGCAGTCGCCAAACTTAATTCCTGTCCGGTTGACGTGGTGATTGTCTTACCAGTTAGCAAGCTCGCGTCACCAACCATGATTTTCTCGATGCCCGTGGTTGCTTTCGTATAACTAGAAAGATTTTGGTCAGCATTGGCAAATTTAGCAATGTTGAGTATCTCAACACCTGTCAACGACGAAGGTAACAAATTCGTAGCCGCCGTAAAATCTCCAAGCAATTTAAGAGTGTCTGTACCACCACCCCCAGAAACTTGATCGGAAACACCGACAGTTGTTGAGACATCACCAACGAAAGTATCATTACCTGACGTACCGATAAGTTGATCAGTACCGGTTGTGAAAGCTAATGTATTCGCACTTGCGGCATCAGCGATTGTTTGTGCCTCACCAGTAGTGTAAAGATGATCTCCTTTAACCTCACTTAACGAGTTCTGCAAAACACTGACACTAGTCGAATTACTTGACAAAGAAAAGGGTGCTGCAACAGCCACTTTGTTTAAAAACAGATTTTTTGTTGTTTCGAATTCAGGAGCTACCGTACCGCTTAGATAAGTTGTCGCATCCACAACCACTTTGCCGATACTATCACCCGCATTCAACTTAGCTTCAAAGTAAGCTTTTGCTTGAGAACCAGCACTTGCAGCATCGCTATTTGCGGTCAAGCCAAAATTCTTCATCAACAAATCAACCTTATCGGCGGTAGTAACTCGTCCACCCAATATTTGACTAATGAAGATAGTATGATTCGAAAGATAATCCGCCAATTGCTGTTGCGTCATTCCAGCTTGAACCGCCGTCGCCAAATCATTCAAGTAGGTTCCGCCAGGCGCCGCATTGAATAAACCTACAACAACTTTCAAAATTCCATCACGTTGTTCCGGAGTTATATTTGTTGCCATGAAGAGCTCCCTCAATAGTAGAATTAAAAAACAAAAAATAAGTAAAACACTTGCAAGTTTTTCACTTTATTCTTTATAACACTTAGAAAATAAGACCGCAAACCCCCTCATATTTTCCTAATGCCATTAAAGCTAAGTTAAACTTCATTCTGCACAAAACACCTAAGTATTGCAAGTACGACCGCTAGGTTTTTTTTATACATTGTCTTAAATATACAACACACGACAAGGCACAGTATAATGACAAGGCGCAACCACTCAAATTTGAATAAGAAGGGAATATATTGTTTTTATCGTTGCATTGTAAACAACTTGAAGACAAATTGTAATCGCTTTAATGCTATTTACGTTATAATTTAAGCCTGTTTGTTTTTGAGTGATTCTCTGTTGTCATTGTGCAAGCGCCGAATTCATTGTCATCTATCTCATTTTTTTCTCTTCCCGATAGTTTCATTAAACACCAAACACTTATCTTCCAACTTGCCAAAAGGGAAATCATTAGCCGTTATCGAGGATCGTTTCTAGGGATATTGTGGACAATTATCAATCCCATTTTGATGTTGGCGGTGTACACGTTCGTATTTGGTTTTGTGTTTAAAGTACGTTTAGATCCAAGCGTTAGTTTTGAAAACGATCATTTTTCCTTTGCCCTGCTGCTATTTTCGGGATTGATCGTGTACAACATTTTTTCTGAAACGCTTTCACGCGCTCCAGGATTGGTTTTAGCGAACACCAATTATGTTAAAAAAATTATCTTTCCGTTAGAAATTCTACCCTGGGTCAATCTCGGTGCGACGTTATTTCACGCATTGATTAGTGTGTCTGTGTTATTGATCGCCTTTCTATCGATCAACCATTTCATACACTGGACGATCATTTTTATCCCTGTCATTCTTGCACCGTTTTTATTGCTGACCGTAGGAATTTCATGGTTTCTGGCAGCAACCGGTGTTTTTGTCAGGGATATTGGACAATTCATCGGCTTGCTGTTGACGATGTTACTTTTTTTAAGCCCTGTTTTTTATCCCGCTGCAGCTCTGCCCGATTCACTTCGTGATTATTTGTTCCTCAATCCGTTGAGCTTCATCATCGAACAATTACGCGCGGTTATTTTACACGGTCAACTACCAGATTGGGTGGGACTGGGAATTTACACCTTAATTGCTTGGTTATTCGCACAGCTTGGCTTTGTATGGTTTGAAAAAACGCGTAAAGGTTTTGCCGATGTCCTTTAATAATAGTGCCTTTAATGATGGCGACGCCATCAAGGTACAACAACTTTCAAAATGCTATCCGCTTTATCATCACCCAAAAGACCGGTTGAAGCAATTTTTGTGGCCGCATCGCTGGTTAGGCATTCGTCAGTATTACCGTGAACTTTGGGCTTTACGTGACATCAATTTGTCGATACGGAAAGGTGAAGTGGTCGGCATCGTAGGACAAAATGGTTCTGGCAAATCGACGCTATTGCAATTGATTTGCGGAACGCTTACACCGACGCATGGCCAAGTTTCCGTAGATGGACGAATCGCTGCATTGCTCGAATTGGGCGCAGGATTTAATCCAGAATTTACAGGGCGAGAAAATATTCACATGAATGCCACCATTTTAGGTCTGACTCCATCCGAAATCGAGCAAAAAATCGAAAGAATTATCGATTTTTCAGGCGTGCGCGATTTTATCGATCAACCAGTGAAAACTTACTCTAGTGGCATGTATGTTCGATTGGCTTTCTCAGTAGCAATTAGTGTCGATCCTGATATTTTAATTATTGATGAAGCATTGTCTGTAGGGGATGGCGCTTTTGCACGAAAATCGTTTATGCGTATCATGGAAATGCGCGATGCTGGAAAAACTATCTTATTTTGCTCTCATTCCCTTTTTCAAGTGGAATCGCTGTGTGCACGCGCGATTTGGATTAACCGCGGTGAAATCATGATGGATGGAGACTCCGCGCAAGTGGTCACCGCCTATCAAGCTTTTTTGGATAAAAACTCACCCACATCGACGACCGCTTATAAAAGTGACGACGACGCTGTGGAAAATAATGATCAATCTGAAAACAATTCCCGTACGACCGCGTTAGCTGCCGTCAGTAACAGCGCTCACTTTAAAAAAGTTAAATTGTATATTGATGGCAAACACACAGAACAAGCCGTCGCATACAGCGAGCAATCACAAATCATGGTACATGTTCATTTCCTATCGGATCAGAATTTACCTTGCCCAACCGTAGGTGTCACGCTATCCACCCAGGATGGACGCATCATTTCTAGCGCAGCTACGTGGGAAGATAACTTTCATGTTAATCGTGATGCCGATGGTTGTGGAAAAATTTGCTTGCGTATCGATCAAGTGCCATTACTGAAAGGCGATTATTTCGTAAGCGCTTACTTACTTTGCGAACGCGGGCTACATATCTATGATTCGATAGAAAACATTATCACATTAAACATCAAGCAAACTGGACGTTTACAAGGTTTTTTTCCTATTCCGCACACTTGGCTTAATGACAATCAATGAGCAGTTCTATTCAATCTTCGTTAACACAATCCGTGCAACCCACTTTACAGAATTTTAAGCCGCCTGAACCAACCGTCAACATAATGACGGATGCCACTGACTCATATAGATTCTTGCCGTTTCCGTGGAATGCATATGCTCAAGCGACATTGTTGCAAGAAAACAAGATCATCGGGTTGCATTATGGATTATTCTTTGAAAACACCATGTCTTATAACCAGGCACAGCAATCGGCAATAGCACTCTTACTCAAAAAACTACCTGCCGATCCCTGCCATATACTACTCATCGATCAAAATCTTGACGTCCTTTCATCACAGATAATCGAACAAGGCCATACACTCCATAAAATATCCGATTTAAACACTGATTCTAATTCTCAAAATACCAAACTGAATTTGGCGGAATTAGAAGAAGATCTTGATGTGATTCTCCGTCATGAATCGATATCTCACACCGATCCATTGGCCATTTTGAATCAAGCGTTGGATTTATTGGCGCCCTCAGGCAGCTTGATCGTGTTGGATGAGTTTGTATTCAAATCCAGTCAAACCGAAGAACAAAAAATACCTTTACTCAATGATTTCATTGCACTGGGAGAACGTCTGGGATTCAAACTGATTGAACAACAAGATTTATCGGAACTTGCCGCACCCACTTTGGATTTTCGTTTAACTGCCACATCGAATCATCGTGCAAACTTACTAGAAAAACTGAACCTGGCACCCGAGCAGCTCCTGCAACTCGATGAATGGAATCGTATTAAGCGCCATCAATATACAACCGGTTATTATGGCTATGCTTTGCTACATTTCAAAAAAACGGTGATGCCAAAATGGCGCATACAGCTTTTGAGAAATGAACATCGCCCACAAATGCAAGATCTATTTTCTCGAATTTTCCAACAGGAAATGCCTGATACACTATGGCAATGGAAATATGCTACGGAAAATTCCCGCGCCATCGGCGTTTGGCGCGATGATAAACTCATTGCACATTATGGTGGCATAGGACGCAGCATTCTACTTTTTGGCAAACCTGAAAATGCCGTTCAAATTGGCGATGTCATGGTTGAAAGCGGAGAACGCGCATCCTTAACCAGAAAAGGGCCATTTTTTTTGATGACATCAACTTTTATCGAATACTATACCGGCTATGGTAAACATTACCTCACCGGATTCGGCTTTCCCAATCAACGCGCGATGAAAGTAGCTGAAAAACTTGGATTATATGGTGAAGTGGGTGAAATGGTGGAATTATCGTGGCAACCACACCATCGCTCACCGCTGGTAAAAACCAATCTAAAACCGATTGATCACGTCTCCAAATCGAATATCAAAGCAGTTAATCAATGCTGGCAGAAAATGGCCGCTAACATGCAAACTTCCATTATAGGAGTACGTGATTGGAACTATGTTCTAAAACGCTATCTCAATCACCCTACTCAATCGTATCAAATCATTTTAGTAAAAAACCGCTTATTTCCTAGTCCTCGCGGAGTTTTAATCTTGCGATATGATAATGAAGAATGCGAAATCATCGACATCATCGCACCATTGGCAGAAATCCCATTACTGATTACGCAAGCCAGAAGATTGGCTGCTCTAAGCAAATCTTCACGGATATTTTGTCGGATTACCGCAAATTTCGTCAGTTGTTTCGAGCATACCGATGCAAACGAACAACCCATGCTCATCAGGATACCCACCAATATATGGTCCGACGGTCCTTCTGTAGAATCGCTCAAAAACCGTTGGTGGTTGATGGGTGGCGATATGGATTTCCGGTAATAAAGCACGGCATTTTCGTTTATCCCCTAAATATTACAATCCCCACAAAACTATTTAAGATAAAATTGTCGCCCAAGAATTGGATATATTCCTTCGGGCACTATTTATTGACTTTTTTTGTTGAGATTTTTCTTGGAAAATTTACTCGTCCCTTATCAAGCCGTCCCGCACTTTTCCTGCACACATGCGTTGGTATTTGCACCCCATCCTGATGATGAAGTATTCGGTTGCGGCGGAGCCATCATGCGCCATGTTGAACAGGAAATCACTGTCACTGTCATTATCGTTACGGATGGCGCATTTGGTTTAGATACTGAAGAATCCTCTGCTTATATTTTACAGAGACAACAAGAAAGTATCTCTGCGGCCGAAATCCTCGGATACGGTACGCCGCAATTTTGGAAATACTCCGATCGTCAAGTTACTTATAGCGAAAAATTCGTTCAAGAAATTCTCAAAACAATCCAAGACAGCAGGGCAGACCTAATTTACGCGCCCTCTGTTTTTGAAATGCATCCTGACCATCGCGCCATCGGCATGGCGGTGGTTGAAGCCGTCAGAAGGGTAAGCAAGGATACTCAAATTGCATTATATGAAATCGGCATGCCGATGCGGCCAAATAGATTGCTGGACATTACCGATTTGATTGAACGCAAAGCCGCAGCGATGTCGTGCTTTACCTCCCAGAATACCAGGCAGCGATATGACTTGCATATCGCCGCGTTAAATCGATATCGCAGTTATACCTTACCTGCTAGCGTTACTGCGGCCGAGGCCTATATTCTGCTTTCTGCCGAAGAATTAACACAAGATCCCCTGAAGCTTTATCAGTCTGAATATTCTCGTCAAAAAGCATTAGGATTGGTTTTAGATGATCGAGATATTCCTTTAGTCAGTATTATCATTCGCAGTTTAGGGCGTCCGACATTATCCGATGCCCTCGACTCAATCGCTTTGCAAACTTACCCAAAGATCGAGGTGGTATTAGTCAATGCCAAAGGAGCAAGCCATTCCGATATTGGTGAATGGTGTGGAAATTTCCCAATTCGCCTGATCGATGGCAATGAGCCACTACCCCGTAGTCGTGCAGCGAATGTTGGACTCAAAGCAGCACAAGGAAAGTATCTAATTTTTTTAGACGATGATGACTGGTTAACGGCTGATCATATCAAAAATCTGGTTCAAGCGATCGAAACATACCCTCACATTAAGGTTGTATACAGTAGCGCAGCCTGCGTCGATGAAAACAACAACCCCCTCCCTAATAAATTCGGTCAACCTTTCGATGCGACTCGACTTTTAGCGGGAAACTATATTCCCATCCATACTGCATTGTTTTCCAGAGAGTTAATCAATATTGGCTGTATGATTGACGAATCACTGGATGTTTATGAAGATTGGGATTTCTGGATACAAGCATCCACATTCACAGATTTCTTACATATCGATACAGTGACCGCGACTTATCGCATCAACCCATACCTGGGTTCCTCAATTCACACTGAAAGCAAACTCATCGAATCAATAACGCTCAATATCTATCAAAAATGGCTTCCAAGACTAAATAACCGTCAACTTATTGATTTGATGGCAGCAGTGCGCTCTAATCAAACAAGGGGTAATCAATTAAAAGAGCATGAAAAACAGTATCAACTACTATTAACAAACTCGCAACAGCAATTGGAACATCAACTGACACAGCATGTACAGCAAGTTAATGAGCAACAACAACGAATTGATGAACAACAACAACGAATTGATGAACAACAACAACGAATTGATGAACAACAACAACGAATTGATGAGCAATCACATCGATTGAACGAGCTACAAGAGCTTACTAAAGGACTAGAACATCGCCTCACTGAAAAGGATAATCTGATTTCAAGCCTTAATTCTACGATAAAAGAAATTATGGGTTCAACTAGTTGGAAAATTACTCAACCCATGCGATGGTTTGTGTTGCGTTCCCGAGATTTATATTCAATTTACCGGAAGTTTCGGGAATTGACTGTGTATCACAGAGGAATTAAGCCGCTTTTCCGTAAAATATGTTTAATCACTAGACAAGAAGGGTTACCCGGTCTAGTTAATCAATTTTCACGAACTTTTTCCCCACATACTAACAAGGTACATTCAACCCCTTATCAAGAGTGGATCAGAAAATTTGATGACATGAATGACGATCTTCGTAACAAAATGCGCGATAGAAGTGAAAATTTTGTATACCAACCACTCATATCGATCATTATGCCAACCTATAATTCTAATACTGACTGGCTTATTGAAGCAATCGAATCCGTTCGCAAACAAATTTATCCTCATTGGGAACTGTGCATTGCGGATGACGCATCTACAGACAATGCTGTACAAAGAACTCTCCGACAATATGAACAATCAGATTCACGCATTAAAGTAATTTATCGCTCCAAAAACGGTCATATTTCTGCCGCATCTAACAGCGCCCTTCAATTAGCAACAGGGGAATGGATTGCATTACTGGATCATGATGATTTATTGAGTGAACACGCATTGTTTTGGGTTGTAGACTCACTGCAAAACAATCCAAACATACAATTGATTTACTCTGATGAAGACAAGATTGATGAACAGAGCAACAGATCCGATCCTTATTTCAAGCCGGATTGGAATAAAGAGCTATTTTACTCCCAGAACATGTTTTCGCATTTGGGTGTTTATAATGCGGCATTAATAAAAGAGATCGGTGGCTTTCGCATCGGTTTTGAAGGCTCACAAGACTATGACTTGGCATTACGCTGCGTTGAACGCGTCAATGCGCTACAAATTCATCATATTCCACGCATTTTATATCATTGGCGAGTTCATGCTAGTAGTACAGCGCTTTCGGCTGATACTAAACCTTACGCTATGATAGCAGGAGAAAAAGCATTAAATGAGCATTTTCAACGGAAAAACGTCATGGCTACGGCTGAATTAATCGGCTTTGGATACCGAGTTCATTATGCGCCTCCGAATCCACCACCTCTAGTCACAATGGTAATTCCGACAAGAAACGGCTTAACATTGCTTCGCAAATGTATTGATAGTATTCTAAAAAAAACCACCTATCAAAATTACGAGATCTTAATCGTTGATAACGGCTCCGACGATCTTAAAACATTGGATTATTTACGACAAGTAACTGCCGATAATTCTAAAATAAGCATATTAAGAGACGATCGTCCTTTCAATTATTCGGCATTAAACAATGAAGCGGTAAAACAGGCAAAAGGAAGCATAATCGCGTTACTCAATAATGATTTAGAAGTGATTTCATCAACATGGTTGGATGAAATGGTTTCAATTGTGGTACAGCCTGATGTAGGGGCTGTTGGCGCTAGACTGCGGTTCCCTGATGATACCCTACAGCATGCAGGAATCA
The DNA here is from genome assembly GCA_020890945.1 of Nitrosomonas sp. Classification (GTDB taxonomy): domain Bacteria; phylum Pseudomonadota; class Gammaproteobacteria; order Burkholderiales; family Nitrosomonadaceae; genus Nitrosomonas. Next base: position 19,027 of record JAJHPK010000057.1, on the reverse strand, counting down.
TTTTAGGATTAGGAACAGATCGTATAGCAGGACACGCAAATTACTCTCTACCAATACAACAACATGGTTACTTTGGTCGTGCGAGCTTGATGAGCTCTTTCTCCGCGGTTAGTGCAGCATGTTTGCTCGTCAAAAAATCTATCTATGAAGAAGTTGGCGGTCTGAACGAAAAAGATCTTCAGATTGCATATAACGACGTAGATTTTTGTTTAAAACTACGGGAAGCTGGTTATCACAATGTATGGACACCGTATGCTGAGCTTTATCATTATGAATCCGCAACTCGCGGGCATGAAGACTCGCCCGAAAAAAGAATCCGATTTGCTAAAGAAGTACTCTATATGAAACAACATTGGGAAAATTTATTATTAAACGATCCTGGTTACAATCCTAATCTTACTCTTGATCGATCCGATTTCAGTTTGTCAGATACTCCTAGAATTCATTTCCTTTCTTGAATAATTGACAATCAGATACCATAATTACAAGAAGTTAAATTAATTGAGATTCTTTTATTACATTCATCGAATGAGTGCAATGTGACCAAATTAACATTTCAACCCTCCAATAGGCATAAACTTTGAAAACATTGTGTACTGATGTTGTTCCGATTATCGTCACTTATAATCCAGATATCTCTACACTCAACTCAGCAATAAAAGCGATTTCTTCTCAGGTAGAAACAATCGTTATTGTCGATAATGGTTCAAACGATGACATTGAAACTTTCCTTGCTACATTAACTGAAACAGCAGTTAATAAAATAAAATTACTAACCCTTAAACAGAATTATGGTCTTGGCGCAGCTTATAATCGTGGCATTGCAATTGCTCGCCAACTAGAGGCAGAATTTATTTTGTTGCTTGATCACGATAGCATCCCGCAGCAAAATATGCTGGAAAAACTGCGCAATGCGTTTTTTTGTCTTAAAAAAGAGGGGAAATCGATAGCGGCTGTTGGTCCTCGCTATTCCTTTCCTGATACGACTTACGTATCTGAGTTTATTCGAATCACTCCCAAAGGATTCGAACGCGTTCTCTGCAAAGATCCTTTTGAGTATATACGCGCTGATTTTTTGATTTCTTCAGGTTCGCTCATTTCGCTCAGCGCATTAAATCAGATAGGTGATATGGACGAAACTTTGTTCATCGATCACATTGACACTGAATGGTGTTTACGCGCTCAATCCAAGGGATTTCAAATTTATGGTGTGTGCGAAGCAATTATGTTTCACGCCCTTGGTGACAAACAAATTAGGATTTGGTGGAAACGTTGGCGAAGCATTCCTTGTCATCAACCTTTTCGTTACTACTACATGTTTCGCAACAGCGTATTGCTTTGGCAACGTACCAATATTCCAATTACATGGAAAAGTGCAGATCGCTTGAGAATAATCTATTTACTATTTTTTTTCTCCATTTTCTCTCCGAACCGAATAGAGAATTTGAAAATGATGTTAAAGGGCTTAACGCACGGATTACGTGGCGTTTCTGGAAAGCTATAAGCCTATTAGGATAAAATGCTTTTATGAGCGAACAACTACCTGTTTCCATCGTCATCGTCAATTATAATGCTGGAGAAATACTATTACAGTGTGTTGGAACTGCTCTAAAGCAAGCACATGAAGTCATTGTCGTCGACAATGCATCGACGGACTCCAGTATTGCAAAATTGTCAAATCATTTTCTTAAAAACAATTCGCTTAACATCATTCTAACCGGCACAAATCATGGTTTCGCTACTGGTTGCAACATTGGATTGAGCAAGTCCAAACAACCTTTCGTTCTTTTCCTTAATCCGGATTGCCTATTAGGAGAAAATTCGCTCCATCGCATGCTAGAAATTCTCCAATCCGATGACCGAATCGGCATGGTAGGCGGCTATCTAGCGAATCCCGATGGTTCGGAGCAAGGTGGTGGAAGACGCGCTATTCCAACACCTTGGCGTGCTTTTGTTCGCGCTTTTGGATTGCATCGCTTGGAAAAATTTTGGCCGCAACTTTTTTTCGATTTTCATTTGAATAAACAACCGGTACCGAATGAACCTACTAATGTCGAAGCAATTTCTGGCGCTTTGATGCTAGTAAAAAAAGAAGCCATCGAAGACGTCGGCCGTTGGGATGAACAATATTTTTTACATTGTGAAGATCTCGATTGGTGCATGCGCTTTAAGCAAAAAAATTGGCAAATCTTTTTTGTTCCAGATGCTCCAGTGACCCATTTTCAAGGCACTTGCAGCCATGCTCGACCTTTTTTTGTTGCCTGGCATAAACACAAAGGCATGTTACGTTTTTATCAGAAATTTTTCCGTGATGAGTACCCGGGTGTCTTGATGGGATTTATTTCTATTGGAGTATGGTTGCGTTTTACTGTCACTGTGATTTTTCACACAGCCAATCAAGCTCTCAGTTTGTTAAAATTTCGCCCATGAAAAATCAACCCATTGGCATAATAGGTGCAACCAGTATGGTAGGGCAATGTTTGATACAACAAGGAATAGCGCAAAATCATCACATCTCTGCTTTTTCGCGACAATTAATCAATCAAAATCATCCCAATGTGAATTGGCAACAATTGCCAGCGCTATCAAAAAGGGCAATTAATCATAAAAATAAAACCATTCCTTATTGGATATATGCCGCACCCATCTGGACATTGCCAGACTATTTCGACTTCTTACTGACCTTCATGCTAAAGCGAATTGTCGTATTATCGTCAACCAGTCGATTTACCAAAAAAAAATCTTCAGATTTGAATGAACAAGCTATCTCGCAAAAACTTGTTGATGGAGAAAAATTATTAGAATCTTGGGCCAATTCGCATGCGATAGAATGGATCGTTTTACGTCCGACATTGATTTACGGTTATGGAAGAGATAAGAATGTTGCAGAAATCGTACACTTCATTCAACGTTACGGCTTTTTCCCCGTGCTAGGTAATGCAAACGGTTTACGGCAACCGATTCACGGCGATGATGTCTGTGCAGCATGCTTCTCAGCTCTCTGGGCAGACCACATCAGTAATCGTGCATACGATATAACCGGCGGCGAAACCTTGTCTTACCGTCAAATGGTTGAGCGAGTTTTTGCCGCACTGAAACGCACGCAAAGAATTATTACCATACCTTATTGGATTTTTCGTGCCGCTACATTACTGATAAATCTTTTCCCACGTTACAAACATTGGAACATGATGATGGCAACAAGAATGAATCAAAATTTAGTATTTGATAGTTTAGAAGCAAAGCGAGATTTAAATTTTTCGGCTAGACCATTTCGGCTCGAAACGAAAGATTTACCTAGTCAGAATCAATGATCAAACGCTATAATGAGCACCATTTTACCTAAGGTAATATCTTTATCATTCAATTCATTATCAATCCGGTGATTTCGAGAAAACATTTTATTCCTTGCAAAAATTTACTTTTTTTAGTTTTTACTGATCAGTGAAATTTAAATTTAAAACACCTCAAAACGAGATCGCACAAATACTTGTTGGCTTTAAGAAAACATTCCGCAACATCGGTGTTTTCAGTGCTGTTATCAATGTATTGATGCTGATGCCAGCCATTTATATGCTGCAACTGTACGATAGCGTACTCACCAGCCGTAATGAAATGACGTTATTGATGCTAACGCTCATCATGCTCGGAGCCTATATTTTTATGGGTGCGTTGGAATTTGTTCGAAGCTTCGTTTTAATACGAGTTGGCGCACAACTTGATATGAAATTGAACAAGCGTGTGTATAGCGCCGCTTTTGAGCAGGGTTTAAAAACGGGCGACGGCAATGCTGGACAAGCATTGAAAGACTTGACCAGCTTACGTCAATTTCTTACTGGTAACGCTTTATTTGCGCTATTTGACGCTCCCTGGTTCCCAATTTATTTATTCGTTATCTTTATATTTCATCCTGCTTTAGGCGTTTTCGCGTTATGCGGCACGATCGTGTTAATCACTCTGGCTTACATCAACGAAAAAATATCACACAAACCGCTTGCTGAAGCCAATACTATGGCCATTGCATCTTCAAATATTGCGTCCAACAATCTGCGCAATGCGGAAGTCATTGAAGCCATGGGTATGTTGCCGAATATTCAGGCACGTTGGTTTAAACTGCATAGCCGTTTTTTAACTTTACAAGCGGAAGCCAGTGAAAAAGCCGGTGTCATGACTGCATTGTCAAAATCTTTTACCGTGACACTGCAATCGTTGATGCTAGGGTTTGGCGCCCTATTGGTACTAGAAAACGACATTACGCCGGGCATGATGATTGCCGGATCTATTTTGTTAGGCCGAGCTATCGCACCGGTTCAGTTGTTAATCACTACTTGGAAGCAAATTGGCACGGCCCGTAGTGCTTACGAACGCTTGGATAAATTACTCGAGCAAAATCCCCCGCGTGAACCAGGTATGCCGTTACCTAAACCACGGGGTGTTGTTGCGGTTGAAAGCGCAACTGCAATTCCACCTGGCAGCAAAATTCCTGTTATCAAATCATTATCGTTCTCTTTAGATGCAGGAGAAGTGCTCGGTGTAATAGGCCCCAGCGGGTCAGGAAAATCCACGCTAGCGCGCCTATTGGTGGGTGTTTGGCCCGTTGCTTCAGGCAAAGTAAGATTGGACGGCGCAGATGTTTATTTATGGAATAAAGATGAGCTTGGGCCTTACATTGGATACTTACCACAAGATATCGAATTGTTCGCCGGAACAGTCTCTGAAAACATCGCTCGTTTTGGTGAAATTAACGCAGACAAGGTGATCTTGGCTGCACAGCGGGCTGGCGTTCATGAAATGATTTTGAATATGCCCGAGGGCTACGATACCACATTAGGTGAAGGCGGTGGAGGACTTTCTGGCGGACAGAAACAGCGTATCGGCTTAGCGCGAGCGATGTATGATGATCCTTCTTTGCTCGTTCTCGACGAACCCAATTCCAATCTGGATGATGTAGGTGAACAAGCACTGCTGAATGCAATCATTGACTTGCGTAAACGCGGCAAAACGATCGTTTTGATTACCCACCGCACCAGCATCATCGGTGTAACTACTAAATTGCTGCTCATGCAGGATGGTATGGCAAAAATGTTTGGTCCGACCAAACAAGTGATCGAAGAACTCACCAAACAACAGCAACAAGCCAAACAAGCAATAGCAGAAAAACAACAAAATGACTCCCAAAACACTTCAAATTAAGCAGATTGAGTTATCAATGATTTCATGGTTAAACTGGACGCGATAATGAAACTTGTTCCTGAAAATAAACAATTAACCACGCAAGACATTCCTGCTGAAAGCACTCCTTGGGTGGATACCGATGAAAAAGCGCATACTCGCTTAGGTTGGTGGATCGTTTTAGCTGGATTTGGTGGTTTTGTGTTATGGGCTACCTTTGCGCCGTTAGAAAAAGGCGTGCCAGTTTCTGGGACTGTTGCTGTTGCCAGTCATCTACAAACCGTACAACATCAAACTGGCGGCATTATTGATGACATTCTTGTCAAAGAAGGCGATCATGTCAAAATTGGTCAACTGCTTGTTCGAATGAATGATGTTCAAACCAAAGCCCAGGCGGAAATCACTCGCGCCCAGTTGTATGCCACCCGTGCCGTTGAAGCACGCTTGTTAGCTGAACGCGATGGCAACAAAGAGATTCTTTTTCCTACTGAATTGCTATCACAGCAAAGCGATCCACGCATTGCCACCCATATTTTGATACAAAACCAGTTATTTAGCTCTCGCAAGCTTGCTCTACATCATGAAATGGCGGCACTAGACGAGGGAATTTCTGGTTTAAAGGTACAATTGCGTGGCTTGGAAGCATCCAAAGCTAGCAAACATCAACAATCCAAGTTTTTAGAAGAACAGTTGATCAACATGCGTGAACTCTCCAAAGAAGGCTTCGTTCCGCGTAATCGTGTTTTGGATTTGGAGCGAACTTTTATTCAATTGAGCGGAGAAATTTCAACCGATATCGGCAATATCGGCCGCACCCAACGTCAAATTGCGGAACTAGAACAACGCCGCACGCAGCGTCAGCAAGAACACCAAAGAGATGTTAGGCAGCAATTATCCGATATCAAACGCGAAGCAGAAGCATTATACAGCCGTCTCAATGGGCAAGATTTCGAGCTAGCAAACGTAGAAGTCAAAGCACCCGTTGATGGTATTGTCGTCGGTTTGAACGTATTTACTAAAGGTGGCGTGGTTGGATCGGGTTTTAAATTAATGGATATCGTTCCCAGCGACGATATTTTGATCATTACGGGTCAAGTGCCTGTGCACTTGATTGACAAAGTCCATGTCGATCTAGCTGTTGATTTGATTTTTTCTGCGCTCAATCAAAAGAAAACACCCAATATACCTGGCATCGTGACGCAAGTATCCGCTGATCGCCTGACAGATGAACGTACAGGCATGCCTTATTACACGATGAAAGCCAAAGTCACGCCGGAAGGGATGAAAATGCTGATTGATCAGCAAATTAAGGCGGGTATGCCGGTAGATGTTTTCATCAAGACAGGTGAGCGCTCGTTAATGAGTTATCTGTTTAAACCCGTGTTAGACCGATTGCATTCAGCAATGAGTGAAGAGTAGTGTCATGATGTTGATTAACAAAATATTTTCTAAATATTTTTATTGGATCAGTTTTTGGATCTTGTTCAATCTCAGCAATACGTCATTCTCAATGAGCTTACTGGATGCGTATGAAGCCGCATTGCAGCATGATCCTACCTTTCGTTCTGCAATACACGAAAATGAGGCTGGACAACAGGCTGAAAAATTAGGCTTAGCCAGTTTATTGCCTAACTTATCCATGACACACGCGCAAAACAAGAACTTTGGTACGCAGAGTAATAATGGTGGCCCTACATTTCCTCTAAATTATGAAAGTCAAGTGACTACGTTATCTTTGCGGCAACCTCTTCTCAACATGGAAGCGGTAGCCAGTTATCGCCAAGGGAAAGCGCAATCCGACTCAAGCCGCGCCAAATTCACAGGACGTAGCCAGCAACTGGTAGTTCGTTTAGTGGAAGCTTATGTGGAAGCTCTGCTTGCGCAAGACCATGTCAAAATTGCAGAAACCCAACTTCAATCATTAGACGAACTAAAACAGGTGAATGAACGAATGCTGGAAAAAGGGGAAGGAACGACAACCGACGTGTTAGAAACACAATCGAAACATGCCATTGCTCAAGCACAGCTCATTGAAGCACAGGATAACTTAGCCGTAGCGCAATTAAAACTTGAAACATTGACTGGACAAAAAATAACCAGACTGGACCGCTTATCAGATCTTTTTAATTATCGGGCCATTCAGTTGGAAGATTATGATAGCTGGTATGCCATGGCGATGGAACGCAATGCGGAAATAGCCACGCAACGCCATATGGTGACTTCTGGTAAAGAGGAAATCAGAAAAAGCCAAGCAGGTCATGCTCCTCGCGTCGACCTAGTTGCAAGCTTATCACGCAATCTATCAGGTTCCCCGTTTTTTCCAAATCGTGAATTCCAATTAGCGGCAGTTGGTGTTGAAGTGAACATTCCACTGTATTCAGGGGGGCGTGTCACCGCCTTAACAGCACAAGCCAAAGCGAATCATGCTCGAGCTGAAGCAGATCTTGATGCAATGACAGATAAAGTCTTTATAGAACTTCGTAAACAATATAATCTGCTTCAGAGTGGTATAAAGAAAATTGAATCCTTGCAGCTTGCGGTTAAATCTGCCGAGCTACTGGTAGGTGCCACTGAAAAAAGCATCCGTGGGGGAATTCGAATAAATCTGAATTTACTGGAAGCGCAACAACAACTTCAAAAAACCAAAAAAGACTTAGCGGAAGCTCGTTACAATCATCTATTAGCTTATCTTCGACTGCAATTTGCGGCAGGAACTTTAGTGTTGGAAGATCTCCGCAGCGTAGCGAGTTACTTTACTTCTCACAAAAATTAATAAGTCACACTCTTTAGCTTAAGAGTATGATTTCATATCCAATAAGACCGACATAACCCGTCAATGTCAGGTAAAGCATATGCCGCACACGAAATTTCCATAAATACTGCACATTGTGATGAATAACCAACATAATGACTGCCAGTCCCGTAAGCGCCATTTTAACCCCAACAAACTTTTCAACGCTTTCATTCAAGGTCGCTAGCATAAACCAATTTAGCTCCTCACCACCTCGCGATAAAATGTTTAATGTAAGATGCGCGTCCAGACTGCTCAACGTCAATATAGCAATGATGAAAAGCATTAAATGACCGGGGTAACGATCAACGTAATTTAATTTATTCCACTTTAAGCGGCGCTCACCTACTCTACGCCCAGATTTAATGCCAATATGATAAAGACAAAAGAACGGAATATTGCTACGACGATCTTTCGAAATTCGATTAAAGTTACCACCTGCCAGTCGATCCATCATCAATTCTTCCTTTTTTATTATTCTAATTTTAGATTTTTCTGATTTTTTATACTGATCACTTTTTACTGCCAGCAGTTTAATTTCAATTCAAGAAAATAGCAATTTAAAGACAAAAATATCAATAAAGTTAGCACGCTGTATTCGACCTGATTTCTTTTTAATTCCTTGGCATAAAAAAAATGATTGCCATTCCGAGAATTGAAATACCTGCGCCGATCAAATCCCATTTATCTGGAATTACTCTCTCTATAATTAACATCCAAATCAAGGCAGTGGCCACATATACACCACCGTATGCCGCATATACCCTGCTAGCAGTCACCGGATGTAAAGTGAGAAGCCATACAAATACTACCAGACTAATGATTGCAGGAAATAATAACCAAATCGATCCATCTTTTTTTATCCAAAGATAACTCAAATAACACCCAAGAATCTCCGCAATTGCCGTAACAAAAAAGAGCCCGATTGTTGCCAAGACACCCATAGTATGCGCTCTTATAAACTTTGACTATTCAAGATAACTAACTCCGTACAGCATATCAATAGTACAAAATGATAAGTTTTATTGATATGCCATTTAAATGAATGGCAAACGTTACATTATTATTTAAATATCTTTGATATTCCTTTCTTTTTTCCAGTTACTTAACATCGAGATGCTATTGACATACACCCCCAAAACAGGATGTAATACGCGGTTCTATAGATTATCAATATTAAAACAGTGGAGCGGAAATGAAACGAACTTACCAACCTTCAGTCACAAAAAGAAAACGTACACATGGTTTCTTAGTTCGCATGAGAACTCGTGCCGGCGCAGCGGTAATCCGTGCACGTCGCGCTAAAGGTCGTGCCAAATTAAGTGTTTAATACGGTACAAAAAAATACCGAAATTCGGTGTATCTATCGATACTCTACATTCAGTAAGATTAACTCTTTCCCTAGAACTTGTAGATTGGATACCGCAGCAGATTTTACTGCAACGATGACTTCAGACTATCAATTGAATGGTAATTTGATTCAGGTTTGCGCTAGGATCAACGGTTTAAAATACCCGCGGCTCGGATTAATTGTTTCAAAAAAAATAGAGCGTTTGGCGGTTAAGCGCAATTGGGTTAAAAGAATTCTTCGCGAAACCTTCCGAAGCAATAGATGCTTTGCTAAAACCAATTTAGCAAAAATGGATTGGGTCATTCGTTTGCGCCGGCCAATAACTAAAACTAAAGAAGATTCCGTTCGGCTGACAACTGAAGCTCGAATATTGATGATGCAATTACAGCAATGTCACGACTAATTATTAAGATAATTAAGTTTTATCAATATTTTATAAGTCCCATGTTTATGCCTTCATGTCGCTTTACGCCTTCTTGTTCGCAATATGCGCTTGAGGCCTATGCCAAATATGGTTTTTTTCATGGGACGCGTTTAAGTGTTTGGCGTATTCTGCGATGCAATCCTTGGAACAAGGGTGGTTTTGAACCAGTGCCATGATATCAATATACTAAGAAATAAATTCTTTTATTTCACAGCAAATATTAAAATACTGCCTGACATTTATCTTGATATTAATATCCACTCTATTGCCGCAATCAAAGAAAAAACAAATAAAACCGAAATACTTTACAAAACAACCTGTAATGACATTGTGAACTGATAGTTCATAAAAACAATAAAAAATAGATTTTAATTTGCACATGTCAAAAACTCACTAACGAAATAAACAATGGAAACAAAAAAACTTCTACTCATTATCATTTTTTCCACATCATTGCTTTTTTTGTGGGATTCATGGCAAAGAGAAATTAATCCGTCAACTACGCAAGTAACGCCAGGAAATGTCGCCGAATCGAATAATCAACGTCATGATCCGCTACCAGTACCGGGCGACGGATTGACTTCAAAAACAGATAATCCGTCGATTGCTTCTGGAATTGAAGGCATCGACTCAACTGTCACACCCAATTTATTTACCAATGGTGAGAAAATAACGATCACAACCGACATGATTGTCGCAGAAATTGATACAGCGGGCGGCGACATTCGGCAACTTGGCTTGCTTAAACATCCTTCTAGTGAGGACAAAAGTAAACCTTACGAACTCCTACTCGACAAAACCGCGCGGTTTCATGTCGCACAATCCGGTCTTATCGGAGATGGTTTACCCAGTCACAAAACAAAATACTCAGCAAAATCCAACAATTACCAGTTAGAACCAGATCAAGACAAGCTAGTCATAAAACTTACTGCGACGACAGAAAATAACATTCAAGTCACGAAAATATTTACTTTTCATCGCAACAGTTATGTCATTGATGTTGCTTTTGAAATCGATAATCAAAGCGATGAAACGATCATCCCTTTTTCTTATTTTCAGATGCTTAGGGATGCCAATGAACCAACAGGTTCGAATACGATGATTCATTCGTATACTGGCCCCGCTATGTATACCGAAGCCGAAAAATTCATCAAAATAAAATTTACGGATCTGGATAAAAATAAGGCAGAATTTCCAGCCAATGCCGACAATGGCTGGATAGCCATGTTGGAGCATTATTTTTTGACAGCCTGGCTACCTACCCAGCAAACACCACGTGAATATTACGCAAAACGTTTATCGCATAACCAATACACTGCAGGCATCATCACTCCGGTCGGAACGATTGAATCGGGTCAGACCAAACAAATTTCTGTACCTTTTTATGCCGGCCCGCAAGAACAGGAAAAACTAGCCCAACTCTCACCTGGTTTAGATCTCACTGTCGATTATGGGTGGCTTACGATTCTTGCTCAACCTCTATTCAAGCTACTATCGTTTTACCACTCTTGGGTAGACAATTGGGGTGTGTCCATTATTCTACTAACATTAACTGTCAAACTGTTATTTTTCCCTTTATCTGCCGCTGGTTATCGTTCAATGGCAAAACTCAGAGTAGTTACGCCGAAATTACAAAAAATACGAGAGCAATATGCCAGCGACCGTCAGCGCATGCATCAAGCAATGATGGAATTTTACAAAGAGGAAAAAATCAATCCGATGGGAGGCTGTTTGCCTATCCTGGTCCAGATTCCGGTATTCATCGCATTGTTTTGGACGTTAATGTCTGCTGTGGAATTACGCAACACTCCTTTTGCTTTATGGATAACCGATCTATCCACACCTGATCCCTATTACGTGCTTCCGCTCATCATGGGTATCTCAATGTGGATCCAATCCAAACTGAGTCCCACCCCAGCCGATCCGATACAAGCGAAAGTTATGCAGATTATGCCGATTGCATTCAGCGTATTCTTTTTCTTCTTTCCATCAGGGCTAGTCCTGTATTCATTGTGCAACAACATCCTTTCCATTCTGCAACAATGGCAAATTACACGGATGTACGAAAACAAAGCGGAAGATGCAAGCAAGGATAAGAACAAAAAACATAAAAAAATCGAATCTGCACCTGTGGTTGAGAAACTTGCGTTGAATCCATCTACCCCTGCCGAAGAAAGAGTAGAGGAAGGTGCAACTACCAGCGCAACAACGGCAGAAGGCCAATCTGAATCAACATCTTCTGCCGAAGCAATTGCTCTATCAACTCCTAAACCTAGGCCTAAAACTTCAAGTCTTAGCAATAAGAACAAACCGCCACAAGGCAAAAAAGTAAGAAAGAAATAACAATGGCCACCGGTTTCTTGTAATGAGAAACCGGTTATTTCGCGACGATAGTCATTGGAGTTTTTATGGCAAACCTTGATATCATCGCAGCCATTGCTACGCCACCAGGTCGAGGTGGCATTGGTGTCATCCGTATCTCCGGTAGCAACTTAAACCACTTCACTAAAGCACTTCTAGGTACATTGCCAGAACCTCGCCATGCAGCGCTCAAATCTTTTAAGGATGTCGGAGGAAACGTTATTGATCAAGGAATTGCGCTGTATTTTCCAACCCCCCACTCGTATACCGGAGAAGATGTTCTAGAATTGCAGGCACATGGCGGCCCCGCCGTTATGAACTTATTACTTAATCGATGCCTTGCTCTTGGCGCCCGTCTTGCACAGCCAGGAGAATTCACGTTACGAGCCTATCTCAACAACAAAATTGACTTAATCCAAGCCGAAAGCGTTGCTGATCTTATTGAAGCCAGTACATATGAAGCCGCCCGTTGCGCGGCAAATTCGTTACGTGGACAATTCTCAAGCAAAATTAACGATCTGGTCGATAGATTAACGCAGCTTAGAATGTTCATTGAAGCTAGCATTAATTTCCCCGAAGATGATATTGATGGTTTATCGCTACCGCCCATCCAAGAAAAATTGAGCCAAATCGGAATACGATTTAACGAAATTTTCCAAGCGGCACAACAAGGAAAAATACTCAAAGAAGGCATTCGCATCGTTTTAGCGGGAGCGGCCAACGTAGGCAAATCCAGCCTACTCAATCAATTGGCTCAGGACGACGTCGCCATAGTGACAGAAATTCCAGGAACTACCCGAGATACCATTGAACGCACCATCATCATCGAAGGTATCGTCATTCACGTCGTCGACACCGCAGGTTTAAGAGAAACCAATGATATCGTTGAACAAAAAGGCATTGAACGCACACATGCAGCAATAAAAACCGCACATATGATTCTTTGGTTAATCGATAGTAGCAATCTGCAATCTACTAGTATTAAAGATGAAATACTGGATCAAATTCCACCTGAAATTCCTCTAATTACTGTCAGAAATAAAATCGATTTAATCAATGAATCGGCAAGAATTGAAATTGACAGCCATAACACCACGATTCACTTATCCGCAAAAACTAACGAAGGAATCGATTTGCTACGAAAGCAAATTTTAAAAAATGCCGGCTGGCAGCATGATACTGAAGGCGAAGGAGTATTTATGGCAAGACAACGTCATCTAGAAGCATTGACCATCGCACAAGCGCATCTCAATGCAGCAATGATTCTTACCACTGACGAATCACAATTAGAACTACTGGCCGAAGAACTTAGACTTGCACAGCTGTCGTTATCTTCTATCACCGGCGAATTTACCGCCGATGATTTACTCGGAGAAATCTTTTCCCATTTCTGTATTGGAAAGTAACCTGTGATACAGGTATCATCAAAAATACATGCCGTTGTTTGCTTTTTCACCGTATTTGCCTATTATGTTGATCTATGATTTAAAATCCAAAAAACCACATATGATTCTATGTATGGTAAATGTCTTACAGGATCTTTTTTATTGATTTAAAACTTATCAAATCCACTAAAATCTGCATGCTAGCTCGCCACAAAAACTGGATAAACCAGTCATCTGGGACATCCGTGCCACAACGCTAGTGGACAGCTTCGCAGCAGCCGATGGATTGCCCGTTTCTTTCATGCTAGGCAATATCGATGGCTAAACCTTCTGATGAGCTAAACCGCAACATGAATGAAAGTTCCGCGCTTGATTTTATACGCGTCATCCTCAGTCATACCAGTCACCCTGGTAACATCGGTGCGACGGCACGAGCAATGAAAACAATGGGATTAAACGCTTTGCATTTGGTAAATCCCAAGCATTTTCCCCACGAAGAAGCCACCGCACGTGCTGCCAATGCTGTGAATGTTTTACAGCGTGCGATCATTTGTGATTCGCTGGATAAAGCATTGAACAACACTGTGTTTTCGGCTGCCATCACCGCAAGATCGCGCGAATTATCGCATGAAGTTTTTGATGCCCGGCAAGGAGCTAAAGAACTTTTACGCTATGCAAACCAGCAGCAACCGGTAGCATTATTATTTGGTCGTGAAAATTCTGGATTAACGAGTGAAGAAGTCAGCAAGTGCCAGATCATTATTCAGATTCCCGCCAATCCTGAATATCCTTCTTTAAATTTGGCCAATGCAGTACAAATCATGACGTATGAACTACGCATGGAATTAACTGAGAAATCGACACAAAAAGACGACAACGATAAATTGGCAAGCTTCAATGACGTCGAAGCTTTTTATGCCCATCTGGAAAAATTGATGTCTGCCAGTGAATTTCTCGATCCGGAAAAACCGAAACTATTGATGCAACGCATTAGAAGATTATTTGCGCGTACACGATTGGAAAAAGAAGAACTTCAAATACTCCGAGGAATCCTATCGGCTTTAGGAAAACGCTGGTAGCAGAAAATTTCTTTTTTTTCATTAATCCTCTATTCCTACTATCAATCAACTGTGTTTAATCAATGTTCCTACACCCTGATCTGTCAAAATTTCCAGCAATAATGCGTGCTCTACCCGCCCATCAATGATATGGCAAGATTTAACGCCATTTTTAACCGCATCCAAAGCTGAGCCTATTTTAGGCAGCATACCTCCTGAAATAGTCCCGTCAGCGAATAGTTCATCCACTCTTTGCGCCGTCAGTCCTGTTAAGAGATTACCACTCTTATCTAAAACACCCGGCGTATTAGTCAATAAAATCAACTTCTCAGCTTTGAGAATCTCCGCCAGTTTCCCTGCTACCAAATCCGCATTGATGTTATATGACTCACCCTCAGATCCAACACCAATCGGTGCAATCACGGGAATAAAATCTTGGGTATCCAATAGTGCAATTAAAGCTGGATCAATCGATTCGATTTCGCCAACTTGACCGATATTAATCCATTTTCCCGCAGTTTCACGATCCGCCATCAGCATTTTTTTAGCTTTAATAAAAGCGCCATCTACACCGGTCAACCCCACGGCTTTGCCACCATGACTGTTAATCAGATTCACAATATCTTTGTTAACAGCACCACCTAACACCATCTCCACCACATCCATAGTTTCGGCATCGGTCACGCGCATACCTTGAATAAACTCTCCTTGCTTGCCGACACGCTTTAACATGTCATCGATTTGCGGTCCTCCACCATGTACCACGACTGGATTCATGCCAACCAACTTCAACAGCACCACGTCACTTGCAAATCCTTGCTGCAAACGCGGTTCAACCATCGCATTACCTCCATATTTGATGACAATGGTTTTGTCATGAAAACGCCGGATATAAGGAAGCGCTTCGGCAAGAATATGGGCTTTATCTTTGGCAGCAATTTGAGAGATTTCAATCATATTTAGTCATTAATTAAACAAATTTAATAAAAATTCAGTTTCTCGAGCTGTCCTAGCTCAAGCTTCCGTTAACAATGATGCTTATTGTGCTATTTGCAGAAATTTTTCTTCGCTCATTAAAGCAAACAAACTCAGTTCTTGCCAAATTCGTTTTTCACTGTCTTGATATTGACTACGTATAGCCGCTTTGTTTTCGCTATTTTCCAACAACGTAAATTCAGACTTTTCCCGAATACCCAGCATATTATTCACAACGAATCCTCCCGATAATTTTTTGTTGATGGTCGTCAATAAAATGCGCGACTTTAAATTAAAAGGCATTGCGTTAGCCCCTAAATAAACACCCAAATCCGTTATGCCATAAATATTGCCGCGAACATTTGCCAAACCAAGGAACCAGGTCTGTGTTAAAGGCGCAGCAGCTAACTTTGGTATCGAAATGACTTCACTAACCTCGTTCATGGGTATTAGGTAACGATTGTCTCCTACCGCAACACCTAAAACAGACGATGAATTTTCAAGCGTATCCGCATTTGCATTTTGTTCAGTTGACATGGTTAATATCCTGGCACGTTTAGCGTATTTACCGAAAGCAGCTTCATGATTGCAAATATTGCCCAATTGATTATTCGTAATCAAGCTATTTTACTGTATTATTTCATTTACCATTTTGCTTTGCGAGGAGCTTTTAATTAGATGAAATACCTTAATTCTTTCTGGCTGTCTTTTGTGCTGATTTATCCTTTTTTGACTGGGTGTGTTCCGATGTTTGCCATCGGCACGGCAGCGGGAACAGGCACGTACATTTCAGAAGATCGCAGAACCAGCGGCATGTTCATTGAAGATGAAGGAATAGAATTAAAAAGTTCAAAACGTATCAATCAGCAATTTGGCGACAAAGTTCACATTAATGTGACCAGCTATAACCGATTCGTTTTATTGACGGGCGAGGCGGCCACGACTGAAATCAAAGCCGAAATAGAAAAATTGATTATGGGCGTAGATAATGTTCGCAAAATTTACAACGAAATCACTGTCGCAAAAAATACTTCATTAGCCTCGCGCAGCAACGATACTTTATTGACTTCAAAAGTAAAAACGCGTTTCCTGGCAGAGCGTAAGTTTCAAATCAATCATGTCAAAATTGTCACTGAAAATGCAGTGGTTTATTTGATGGGAATGGTTACCAGGCAAGAGGGAGACAATGCTGCACAAATTGCAAGCCAAACTTCCGGCGTCGCTAAAGTCGTAAAAGTATTCGAATATTTAAATTAATCATCATCACACTCATAAAATATTGATTCATGCTACCAGCTAAGTTAGTTGCTGAACTGCATGATAGTATTCCGCCCGATCGTTTTTACACTGATCCTGTTGATTGTTACGCTTATTCTTACGACAATAGCCGCAAGATCTTTCCACCGGATGGCGTACTTTTCCCGTTAACTAGCGACGAGATACAGCACATTGTCAAGCTGTGTAATCAATATCAAACACCGTTAATTCCTCGTGGTAGAGGAACGGGAACGGCTGGAGGAAGCCTTCCCGAAAAAGGTGGCATTGCATTATCGATGGAACGCATGCTTAATATCGTTTCTGTCGATCCATCCAATCGAGTCATTGTTACAGAGCCAGGCGTTCTCAATCAAAGCATTCAAGATACCGCTAAACCGCACGGTTTTTTTTGGCCACCCGATCCGTCTAGTGCTGCATTTTCAACGGTTGGTGGAAATATTGCTACTAGCGCGGGAGGACCACACGCAGTCAAATATGGAACCACTCGGGAACACGTTTTAGGCTTAAAAGCAGTAACTGGCACTGGAAAACTCATTACTACTGGGTGTTATACCACCAAAGGTGTGGTTGGTTATGATTTAACTCGGTTATTGATTGGTTCGGAAGGAACACTTGCGGTAATTACCGAAGCGACGCTCAAGCTAACGGCACTACCCTCGATTGTTGCTGGAATCACCGCGCATTTTCGCGATCTCTCGAGTTGTGCTGCTGCCATTGTCAATATCATGTCGCTTCAACAATTGCCAAGTGCATTAGAATTTCTTGATATCGGATCGTTGAATCTAATTCGTAATCGTTATCCGGAAATGTTGCCTGCCGATACTCATGCGATGCTGATGATTAAAGTCGATGGCTCGCGTAGTGACGTACCTGATGCCATCGCCGCAATAATTGAAGCTTGTCAAAATAACGGATTGATTTCAGCCACACAAGTAACGGATACAGGTAATCTGTGGAAAGCACGTAAAGCTTTATCGCCATTACTACGAGAAATTGCTCCCAAAAAAATCAATGAGGATGTTGTTGTTCCCGTAAGCACATTACCCGAATTTTTAAACGGCATTGCGCAGCTAAGTACACAGTATCAGCTGAATAATGTCAATTTCGGTCATGCCGGAAATGGCAATATTCACGTTAACCTACTGATAAACCCCGATAACAGTGAAGAAGTTGCTCGTGCAGAACGTTGTTTGGATGAAATTTTTAACTTAGTCATTAAACTACGCGGTACGCTATCCGGTGAACACGGTGTTGGAAGCGAGAAACGTGCTTTTATAACCAAAGAAATTGATGCAACGACTTTAGATGTAATGAAAGAGATTAAGAAATTGTTTGATCCTTGCAATATTCTTAATCCTGGAAAACTATTCCCTAAAGACTGACTGCTAACAATACAATCCGTTAACGAATTGTATTGTTAGCAATAAAAATTAAAAGATCAGAAAAAGAAATAATGATCCACCAACAATACTACAAACAATAGCGCCAAATAAAGGATGGAGTAACGAAACGCGCTTTTTGCCAATTGATCACTGTAATTACGATAAATCTCTATTGCGTAATACATGAATATTGCATTTAAGACCGTTGATCCACCCAAATAAATCAAACCGCTCATTTGTGTGACATACGGAAGAATCGTCACGATACACAAAATGATTGTATAAAGTAAAACATGTAAACGCGTAAACTGATCGCCATGAGTTACAGGCAACATCGGCATACCGATAGAAGCATATTCTTTTTTCCGATAGAGCGCTAATGCCCAGAAATGCGGCGGCGTCCAAGCGAAAATAATTAAAAATAAAAGCAACGCATCGCTTGCAATTTCTCCAGTTACTGCCGTCCATCCTAACACAGGTGGCATCGCACCGGATGCACCACCAATCACGATATTTTGTGGCGTTAACGGTTTAAGAATAACCGTATAAATAATAGCGTAGCCGACAAAAGTAGCTAAGGTTAACCACATCGTCAATTCATTGACCCAGTGATACAAAATAAAAAGACCACCACCACCAACCAACATTAAAAAGAAGAGCGTCTCAGGAACACTGACTTTCCCAAGCGGTAACGGTCTACCTTTAGTTCTTGCCATTACGGCATCCATTTTTTGCTCAACCAAACAATTCAGTGCTGCTGCAGCTCCAGCAACGAGAGCTATTCCAATCGTTCCAAAAAACAGCGTATCCAATGGTACTGCGCCTGGTACTGCCAAAAACATACCAATGA
>JAJHPK010000003.1 GCA_020890945.1 Nitrosomonas sp. | reverse complement strand
CCGGAATCAGTACAGTGTACCGGTTCAATGGTCTGGGAAAGTGGTTTCGGTCAGAGTATTTTCCGATCATTTTGATATTGTGGCAGAGGGAGAAACGATTGCAACGCATCAACGCAGTTTCCTGCGCAATCAGTTGATCTGTGATTCATGGCATTATCTGCCCTTACTGGAGAAGAAGCCCGGCGCTATCCGACACGGCGCCCCATTCCAGGAATGGGAACTGCACGAGGCGATTCGGCGCGTGCGGGAAAAACTACGTCAACAGGATAAAAATGAACGTGCTTTTGTTGATCTACCCGTGAAGCGGGTCTTGATGCACTGGGAAGCCGCCTGTGAGCTTGCGCTGGAGTCCGTCGTTGTCAATGCCAGTGTACTGCAAAATGCTATCCGGCGTTTGATTGAACAGATTCGCTCCAAGACATTGAATATCTGCGATGCCTTGCAACTGACCACTGAACCGCTGGCGGATTTCCAGTGTTACGATCATTTGCTGGGAAGCCACCATGTCCACTGACCTGCCCACTCAACTCAAAGCATTGCATCTATACGGTATGGCAAAGCTTGACTTGATCAGCCAATTCTATGAGAGCACTTCGCTCATTATAACCACCAACCTGAAATTTAGTGAATGGGTATAGGTTTTTGGTGATGTCAAAATGACCACTGCACTACTGGACCGCATTACGCATCACTGTGACATCCTCGAAACTGGTAATGATTCATACCGTTTCAAGCATCGAAAACAATGTATAAAAATCGATTAACCAATTAAACAAGGTGGACAGTTTTCAATGCTGATTGACACACTTCGGGAGTGTGGTCAAAATTGTTCACTTAACGGTTTATCTCTATACCCCCTCAAAACACGGCAACAAGCTATTCAGGAAATTTCCGAATATATCGAATATTCTATAACCGACAGCGCAAGCAAGAAAAATTAGGATATTTATCGCCTGCACAATTTTCGCTGCAATACTATGCCAATCTGCTTGCCGCTTAAACCGATGGACTCCATTTTTGACAGTGCACCTCAGTCTGACCATTATTATCCACTTGGCTTTCTTTGATCTATCGACCAAGCATGTTTAACCCTAATTTCTAAGCTTTTGACGGTTTCTGCTATTGTAAATCTCTTATCCAATATCAGATTGATTGGATCCAGTTTGAATTCCTTTATATAGTGTTTCCTCGTTTCTATTTCTTACTCCAATTAAGACTATTTTCTCTTAACTGGGGTGTCCGGATCTATTGGACCACGTCGTCAGTACACTTCAGACGTGTATTATTAAAGGGTCATCGTAAGCTGCGGTTACCTATAATTTAAGGCTTTATCCAGAAAAACAGCAATGTCTGCATTAAATTTGGTATGCGCCAAGTTTCGATCAAATCCTGCGGGATCGTGAGCAGGGGGACCGACTTCTTTTTTTAGGAAATCTGGAAAAGATGTAATAAATGCAAAATGTTCAGCTTTCTCCAACTCTAGCTCCTTCAGCCAGGTACTGCTCTTGGCAAGTGATTTTGAGATCACTTCCACATGATACGGATAAGCCAGTTCTCGATCATTTTGAGCGCGGTACAATAATACTGGGGCAGCTACTTTGGATAGGCTGTCTTTATCAGAAAATAAAACTCCCACTGGAGCTAGCAGGACGCCCACTTTAAATCGCTCATCACGCAAATCTGTGAGAATCATATCTTTATTTCTTGATTCCTTACCCTTACCAAGATTGCAAAAGCCAGGATCTTTTTTAGCATTTTCGATGCAATGCGTGCGATTGTGTGCTGTGTTTGGAATCCCCCCTAGCAATGTCAGTGCAGTATAACCCCCAGCAGAATAGCCAATGACTGCTATTTTTTCGGTATCCACGTGGGATGCAAATTCTTTGTTTGCCAAGATGGTATCCAACACTGCTGAAATATGCTTAGGTCGATTGATCCAATTATTGGTAGTTGCTTCGTCACGATTGTCTTGGTAATTATTGTGCGGATGCATTAAGGTGGCAACAATGTAACCCCGCTCCGCTAAATATAATGCAGTGCTTCTATGTCCCAGAATGGAACCTCCTGAGCCATGCGAAATAATCGCTAATGGAAACTTTCCATTGTTCAACGGTGCATTGGCGGCAACTTTCATTCTAAAAACACCAAACTGCTCTGTTTTAGCCAGTTGATCAGTCGGATACCACACCATGATTGGAATAAACCCTAACGCATCGCTTTCTGTTGATAAGCTCTTGTGACCGGGCTGCCACTTTTTATGATCCACCAACTTTTGTTCATCCGCGTATAACGATTGGAACGCAAACAATCCAATGATCAAAAAAAGTTTTTTAAGCATTTTTATACCTTTCGAATAGAAATTCTCCGCTCCGGCGAGCGGCGAGCAATTATTTCTTAGTTGATACATAATTTTTCGATTTAACAGTGTAATTGAAACTGAAAATGCGTAAATAATAACCCATTTTTCAGAAGTAGCTCTTATCATTCACAGGCGTCACTTATACATAGCAGTACGTCTGTTTTTATTACGAATTTATGTTGCTTATAAAGTTACCTATCAGATTTATCCGTCAAGAAGTCGATAGAATTTAACAACAAATAGGAAACCTAATGACCAATAGAATGTTAATTTTGCAGCATGTTGATTCAAATTGAATCCTCAAAACTATTTTCCAATGGTGACACAATCTACTGAAATAATATGAAAATATTCAAACTCATCCTCATGGTTTTCGTTATTTCTCTGGCTATCGATTATTTTGGCAGAAGCCATCTTGTTAAGGAAATAGCGGGACTCGAAAAGCAGCCAGCACCGTTCGAGAGTGTGAAACTTGATTCTGTCCTAGAAAAGTATATCCCATTGAATAGCAACAAAGAACAGGTAATCGATTTACTTTAAAAATCAGGCTTTAAAGTATTCAAAGATTACCCTCGCCCATCCGGGGTTACCATTTCCAGCACATTAGATACCCACTGTAGAGACTGCGACGATATAGTTTCATCACTTTATACATTCAAATTCTTATTCATCATTCCTACTCGTTTTGCAGGAGCAGTAATAGGATTTAAAAACGGAAAGATAATCATGATTAGTGGATCGTACTCAGTACGCATGCCTTAAAAAGAAAAAATAACAATGGAAAAAATCTAAGTGGGGGATAGGTACACTGGCAAGATTATAATTACGTAAGGACTATATGATAGTAAGTGTGGCGATCATCCAGACAATCCAGATGCACCAGGTGTCAACAGAGTACGACGCTACGCTCTAATTGTGAGCTTTGTAGACTCGTCCCGGAAGCTGTTTTTTAGAAAGATTAATTTCTACTAATGTAAAGCAGTGTGTGAGTTTGGGGAGTTATTGATTACGGACAAGTTTTTGTATCGGTTTGATCGTTAAAGCCAAACAAAATAAAAGCGTGCTAAATAATACGATGGTTGTACCTGAGGCAACATTAAAAATGTAACTTAAGTACATACCGATCATGCCTGAGAAAGAGCCTAGCAAAGTGGAATAAATAATCATTTTGCTAAAACTGTCGGTGATGATTCTTGCGGTAATGGCGGGTGCAATTAGCGTTGCAGCGACCATGGTGACACCAATCACATTCAGCGAGGCGATGACTGAGAAGGTCAATATGATCGAGAAGAGCAGTTGTACCGACTCGGTTTTGATTCCAGAAACATGGGCTGCTTCTTGATCAAACGTGGAAAAGAGTAGGGCGCGGTAGCAAAAAAATATGGTGATCAACGTTATCAAAGTAACTATGCCAATAATGATCAAATCATCGTTATTGATTCCTAAAATATTTCCAAACAAAGCGGCTTCAAAATTTTGCTTAAAATTGCGCAGTTTGCTAACGATCGCGACACCTAAAGCAAACATGGCTGTGGTGACGATGCCTATTGCTGCATCCAATTTGATTTTATTATTTTTTGTGATTTTATTAATGATCAGCGCGGCTGCTAAACCCATTGCGCATGCGCCCGCGTAAAAATTCATATTCAAGGTGAAGCCAACGACGGCTCCACCGATCGCTGCGTGCGATAATCCGTGTCCGACGTAGCTCATTCCTCGCAGCACCACATAAACGCCAATTAATCCACCGGTTGCGCCAACCAAGCAAGCGGCTATTAAAGCACGGCGGAAAAAATCATACTGCAACGGTTCAAGCAGAAAATCCATGAATTACTTTGGGTCCATAAAACGCAGTGGTGTTGTATTGGCGATCAGTAAGTGTCCTTCATGTTTAACAATAGCGATGTCGCCGCCATAAGTTTTAGTGAGAATTTCGTTGGTGAAAATATCATTCGGACGACCTTGTGCTACGACACCTTTATTGAAACAAATTACCCAAGGTAAATGAGAAGCCACGGCGTTTAAATCATGTGTGGTGAGTAAAATCGTGATGCCTTCACAATTCAAATCGCTCAACAAATGCAAAATTTCGTGTTGGGTTTTGATATCGACACCTGAAGTCGGTTCGTCGAGAATCAAAATTTTGGGATTACTAATTAAAGCACGTGCTAAAAAAGCACGTTGGCGTTGCCCGCCAGATATGGCAAGAATATGCTGCTTCAAACAAGCGCTGACATTCAATCGTTCGGCAAGTTCATGAATCTGCTCGCGTTCTTTTTTTGCCAGCCAAGGTAAAATGCGGCCATTGGTATACAATCCCATCGCAATAACTTCTTCGACGGTGACGGGAAAATTCCAATCAATGCTGCCCAGTTGAGGCACATATCCAATGATACCGGGTTTAATTTTGCCCACTGCTTGCCCGTGTAATTCGGCTTCTCCGCAGGTTACCGGATGCATACCCATGAGGATTTTAAGCAGCGTGGTTTTACCACAAGCGGTTGGACCAACGATGCCCGCAAATAGCCCGTGGGGAATTTCTAGTGAAAGATTCTTGAATAACGTATTGGGTTCATAGCCGGCCGAAATATTGCTGAGTTTGACTGCAGAAAAAGATTGCCAATCAGAATTGACTATTGCTTGCATCGATGTTCCCCGTACAAGTTTCTTTTCCACCGAGCGCTTTAGTCATGACCGACATGTTATTGGCCATCATGCCAATGAATGAATGATTGGGCGGTTTAGGTAATTCATCGTCTGACAGTTGATCAATGAATTGCACATTGGCTTCGCGGGCAATTTGCTGCATGACTTTGCTAGGAAATTCTTCCGAACCAAAAATGGCTGGCACACTAATTTGTTTGATTTGTTTAATCACGCTAATGACTTCTTGCGGCGAAGGTTCTGAAAAATCGGATGGTTGAATCGCCGCAATTACGCTCATGCCATAACGAGGCGCAAAGTAGGCAAAGGAATCATGATAGGTAACCAACTTCCGGTTCTTTTCTGGAATGGTTTTGACACAATCAAAAATTACTTGATCTAATTTTTCTAATTTTTCGAGGTAGTTTTTGGTATTCAAAAAATATTTTTCTTGATTGCGAGGATCCAGTTCTTTAAGACTATCTCGAATGATTTCCGCATAACGCATGACTAATTGAATATTCATCCACAAGTGCGGATTAGGATGACCGTGCTCACGGGGAAAACTAAAATCATACTGCCAGTCTTCTTTGTTAAGCGTGCGATTGCCGAGTTGCACAATCACCGTTTCTTTCTTTTTGACCTTCTCTGCCAAGATGAGCGTTGGTAGCTCCAGATCTAGACCATTCGCGATAATTAAATCGGCCGCTTGAATGGTTTTAATGTCTGATGGGATGGGTTCGAAGGTATGGGAATCAACACCATCTGGAACCAAACCGATGACATCAGCATAGCTACCCGCAATGTTTTGCACCATATTGGTAATAGGAGCTACTGTGGTAATGATTTTGAATTTCTTGGCGTTTTCAGAGGCGACGCTCTGTTTTCCTAGTATTAGAGAAAATAATAGGGCGATGAATAAAAAACGCAATAAGCTGCTATTGGAAGTCTTCATGTTGTTTCTTTGTGAATTATCTTTATTAGAAATTTTTTTAAAGCGTAATAACAAAATACGTATTTTTATTATTTTTCGTATTTTTCCCTCGGTCCTCAAACGTATTTTACACAAAAACGTGTGAAAAAAAATTTATCTGTCATACAT
>JAJHPK010000104.1 GCA_020890945.1 Nitrosomonas sp. | reverse complement strand
TGGAAACCGGTAATGATTCATACCGTTTCAAGCATCGAAAACAATGTATAAAATCCGATTAACCAACTAAAACAGGTGGACAATTTTCAACGCTGATGACTGGACAGTTTTCAATGCTGATTGACAAGATCGCTTTAGAGCACGTAAAAATACTGAAGATAAAATAGGAAGATCTGTTATAACAAAACAGAATTTTCTTAAAGTAATAGTCAAACAAATAATTGCTGATGATGAATAATGAATTTTAAGGATTATTGCTTTAACTAGTAATATATTCTCATAATAAGGTTGGCTTGTTATATACCCCTCAAATGTTACGTTCAAATCTATCCGCTAGAGGAGATTTTTAATGCACAAAGAAGTTATTTCATGCGAATTGCATGATTTCATTGAAGTTGCTTGTATGTACGGCTACCGACTAAAACTAATACTAAAAAACGACCAAATAATCGAAGGCAAAGCAATTGATATTGTGAATTCTTCACAAAAAAGAGAATGCCTGGTAATTGCTAGTGAGAATAATACTCGTCAACAGATCGATTTGACGGAGTTGGCCAAAATGCAAGTATTGACGCCGAATGCTAAATTTCAAGAAGTATTGTTTGATTGATAAAGCTTGCCTGATAAAAGCTTATGTCATCCATCGACAAGCTCTTAATTGATTGGCAACGCGATAATGGACGTCACGACTTGCCTTGGCAACAATCCCGCGATCCCTATGCAATCTGGGTATCTGAGATTATGTTGCAACAAACGCAAGTCAATACCGTCATTCCCTATTATCACCGGTTTATGCAGGCTTTTCCGACAGTACTCAACTTGGCAAACGCCTCATTAGATTCTGTTTTAGCGCTATGGAGCGGACTCGGTTATTATTCGCGTGCGCGGAATTTACACGCAGCGGCGCAAGAAATCGTTTCATACTCCCAACAACATTTTCCTGCTGACCGGCATGCATTGGAACGATTACCGGGAATTGGACGCTCTACCGCAGCGGCTATTACAGTTTTTGCTTTTGGACACCGCGAAGCAATTCTGGATGGAAATGTCAAACGAATATTTACACGTTATTTCGGTATTAGCGGTTTTCCAGGTGAATCTGGCATACAAAAGAAGTTATGGGAAAAAGCTGAAGATGCACTCCCGAATGACTATCAAAAGGGACGTATTGAAGCATATACACAAGCGTTGATGGATTTAGGCGCAACCGTTTGTACACGAACTACTCCTGCATGCGCAACCTGTCCGCTGAATCGTCATTGCATCGCTGTAAAAGAAAATCGAGTCAACCAACTTCCGACAGCGAAACCTCGCAAACTGCTACCACAAAAGGAATCCGTTTTTTTGCTTTTGCTACACGAACAAAAGCTATTGCTACAAAAAAAACCTGCTAACGGTATTTGGGGAGGGTTATGGTGTTTCCCAGAAATCGGCATGGAAGTAGATGTTTCGGCATATTGTCTAGATAAATGGGAAATCAAGATCGATACTCTATGTGAGTTGCCAGCATTGCACCATCAATTCACACATTTTAAATTACGCATTTATCCGAAATTGTTAACCACGACCTCAGTAGGATC
>JAJHPK010000015.1 GCA_020890945.1 Nitrosomonas sp. | reverse complement strand
TTTAAAAACATTATTATCTGTCATTGCGGTGTTCTCCTTATTTTGATAGTTGATCTGGGCAGATCTTTATCAACAGATTACACCGCTCTCTTCTCCTTCCATACACCAGAAATGATCATAGCTCGAAATCTACCAAAAATCTCTTCTGATGAGATATTTCGTCGTTTCAAGCATAAATTCGGTAGTCGAACCGAAAATACAGTACAGCAGTGTAACGGCAGAACACTTGAGTTAAGAAAAATTGAAGAAACTGATTATGGATTCCGAGGCGCTATTGGTAGCTACAGAGAATCCTTGTTGCCACATGTTGGCATTCCAGGTGGAAACGAACGTGAGCTTAATTTAGAAGAAAATGAACACCTTATAGAAAAGGCATACTTCAAATATTTCAGTGACTATTCATTATTGATTTTTCAAAGAAATAGAATGGCTTTGAATTCAAGTTTATTTAGCCTGTATCTTTCTTCTTTTAATGGTTATACGACAGCACTTAATCCCATACTTGAAGTAGCTGATCTTAAGAGATTGATGGGGGGCGAAGCTAATTTAAGATCAATAAACTTGACCATAGCACGTCCTACGAATCCTGATCTATTTTTAGATGTTAAACACGATTTTAACAATGCGATAATAGCAAGTCTTAACAGCTCTAATGCAGCTTCAGTAAATCTCACGGTGCGAGGCGATGGTAGATCTCGGAATCCCAAAGAAAGATACCTTGATTCAGCACTAAAGCGTGCGCTATTAGAATTATTAAATCGTTTTAATGTGAAAAAGGCCGATATTCAATTGGAAGAAAATGGTATTGCACATCCGCTCGATTTAATCGCAGATCGCTTGACACATTCTATGGAAATTGAAATGCAAGGGAAATATCCAGATGAATCTCAAGTGTGGTATGCATTAAAGGACTCAAGAAGAGTTAAAGAGCGTGAACTCCAAAATTATTTCGTATCATTTGAGAATGGTCGCTTGTTATAACCAACTTCTCAAAATGCTGCCTATAACAATCGGTTGTGCTGTTGTTTATTTAGCTTCTTTTACTGTAGAAAATTTAAATAGCATAAATATTCAGCCAATAGTATCAACTGTAGCGACTGTATCAGGAATTCTATTTGGTTTTGTTATGGCATCTGTTACCTTACTTGTATCAGCAAAAGAAAATACATTAGTGCAGAACACAAAGAAAACAGGGTATCTTCCAAAACTAATCAAGAGGTTACATAATTTGATGTTTTTGCTCCTAGCAGCTTGTATAGTATTTATAATATGCTTATTTCTTCCTGATTCTGCTGTAATTTCTGGAAATAGTTTTTTTTCAACAGAGATTCGGTATCTTATACTTATGCTGCAATTAGGAATTTTTATTTTTAGCGTTTCTGTTATCAATTTTGTGTTTGTCTGGCGCGAATTCTCAAATTTCGCTTCCCATATGTAAATTGTTAATATTTACTTAAATGAGGTCTGCAAAGAAACTACTACTTGGGGTGCGCCGGTCGGCCCGGCGCAAGGCCATGCCCAGATTTATGGGCATGCTGGCCGATCCCATTTTATTGACGTGTTTACCCCCCGCACCCCATTTTGCAAAACAGCCTTAGCATTAATTCCTAAGCGCTCTCATTAACATGTGACTCCAGGAGGTTGTTTGTTACCCCTTAATCGGCTATGCTTATTGCTTGATCACAAAGGACACTACGATGACTGATCTTGTAAATGACACAATTCCTAAATTACCGATTGAAGAGGCTCAACAATACATCGAGATTATTAACAGAGCGGCATTGAATTTTCGTGGACAAGCCGACGAACTTGAAAATGCTATCGGTATGCTGATGATCGGGCGCATTTATGGCTGGAGAGTATTAGTAATTGTTCACAACAAACGCACCATTAAAAAATACGAAGAAATCCTTGGCATTAATATTCGTGAAATGTTTCCACCTGAAGGCCCATTGGCACATAAATCAATTGGTTACAAGATTGCAACTACGTTCACTAATTTTTGGAAAGTAGTAAGCGGTGATATAAAAATTGAAAACCGCCGAGAGATAGGTTCAGAATAAAGGATATTAAATATCCTTGACAGGATTTATAATACCCCTTATAGTAAGGGGTATGAGAAAACCTTCCAGAAAATCAACGTATCGAAATAATGCCAGTGCAAATGCTGAGATGGGAGCGTCAGCGACCAACGAAGCCACTTGCACTGGCTCATCACCATTTAGCAATAATCAATTTGCGTCTGACACAGATCACGCCATTAATACCCCCCGTACGGTAATACGGGGGGAAAGTCCCACCGGAGAAAGAAAAAAATCACAGGCAGCTTTAACCGATTGGTTGAATGTTTCCTTTCCTTTTAATCCAGAAAATAATAGCCCTTTAGATTTTTTTAAATCCTTCACTGAAACAACTAAAGACATTTTTGGAGGCATGACCGATCAGCAACGAGGGCTTCATGGCTGGATGCATTCATTTAAGTTTGATCGTGGCTGCACCTTATTCGCTTATGGTGGCCAGAACAAAACCGCTTTTTTGTCTTTGCCGGGCGAAGGTTGTGCTTTAATTTTTGATTGGCAATCATTTACCTCTTATCTAAAAAATCACCTTCAAGCGCGTATTACTCGCTGGGATGGCGCGGTCGATGATTTCTACGGCGCTCATTCTGTCGATATGGTCATTGAGTTTTATAAACAAGGTCACTTTAAACACGGTGGCAGAGAACCCAAACTTACACAACATGGAAACTGGATTAAACCCGATGGCTCAGGCCGCAGTGTATACGTTGGTAATCGAAAAAACGGTAAGCTCATCAGGATTTATGAAAAAGGTAAACAATTAGGCGATCCTTCCAGTCCTTGGGTGCGCTGGGAGGTTGAATTTCATGCAAAAGATCGTGTTATTCCTTGGGAAGTCTTATTACATCTGGGCGAATATGTCGCGGGTGCTTATCCTTGTCTGTCATGGGTGTCCGAACGTGTCTTTCGCATCAACACAATCAAAGAACAAGATCGCATTAGTTATGAGCGCTTGAAGCAAGTTGCTTCAACTGCTTATGGCGCACTCTTTAATGTCATGCTGCAACGCGAAGGGAGTGCGGAGCTTATTGTAGAACAGCTAAAGCGGCATGCCATTCCCCGACGTCTTGCCGCCACAGATCATTACTTACGCACCAAAGGAAAATCTGATGAAATTTGAAGTGGACGATCTTGATTGGGCAATGGGTGAACTTGCAAATATATTTGCTGAAGCAAATCGGATCGGTGTTCTCCCTCATCAAATTAATCCTGGTTTATTTTATGAAGCTTGGACAGTGTTGTGTTTCCAATCGACTGAAGTTTCAAATTGCTGCCGCCAAACATTAATTTCAATGCTTACCGCTCCCTTATGGCAAGTGTCGAAAGAAGGTTATATCAAAAGAAATTTTGGTTTTAATAATCACGATAAACCAACGCGCTATGAAAACACTTTTACTCACTGAAGCAGCAAATTTTCTCAAGATGCATGCAGAAGAAGTACGACGACGTGCTAAATCTGGTCGATTGCCGGGCGCAAAAATTGGCAAACAATGGGTTTTTATTCTTGATGATCTTGTTGAATACATCAGGTCGCAGTATTCTATCCCTCGGCAAGCGTTGCGAGTGGTTTCAGAAAAGGAGGCAAGTATATGCCACTCTACAAACGCGGTAATACGTGGTGGATCACGTTCACCACACCAGCAGGAGAGCGTATTAGATGCTCTGCTGGCACAACCGACAAAACCCAAGCGCAAGAATATCATGACAAGCTAAAAGCTGAATCATGGCGCATTCAGCAATTGGGGGAAAAGCCTGGGCACAAATGGGATGAAGCAGCTTGTAAGTTTTTACTTGATTCACAGCATAAAGCTACCCATAAAGAAGATAAAGAAAAACTGAGATGGTTGCAGCAATTTTTGCGTAGCAAGCTATTGATTGAGATTGATCGAAAACTGATAGATCAAATTGCACATATCAAAGCCAAAGAGGCTAGCCCTTCAACGACTAACCGATATCTATCTTTGATACGGACAATTCTTAGAAAAGCTTGTCATGATTGGGAGTTGATCGACAAAGTTCCAAAGTTTAGATTGTTTCCAGAACCTAAGCGTCGCATACGATGGCTAACGCCGGAGCAAGTAAAGCGACTTCTGATTGAACTGCCAGTCCATCAACGGGAAATGGTGATATTCGCGCTATCCACCGGATTAAGGCAATCAAATATTCTTAATCTGGAATGGAGCCAGGTTGATCTAGATAGAAAAGCGGCATGGATACATCCCGATCAAGCCAAGGCAAGAAAAGCAATTCATGTTCCACTAAATTCCGTGGCCATGTCAGTTTTATCTCGACAAATCGGTAAACATACCAGCAGGGTTTTTACATATCAAGGTAATCCCATTGCAGGCGCTAATACTCGTTCATGGAAAAAGGCATTAAAACGAGCGGAAATAGAAAACTTTCGATGGCATGATCTGCGCCATACATGGGCAAGTTGGTTGGCTCAACAAGGCACGCCTATGAATGTTCTGCAGGAGCTTGGTGGCTGGGAGTCGGAAACGATGGTAAGAGATACGCACACCTATCAAAGCCGCAACTTATGCAGCACGCCGAGTTGGTTTCAAATCTTCTTGATGACACAATTTTGTCACACCAGAAAAAATAAAGGTTAGATATTAGCCTAACTCATTGATTTATGGTGGCGAATCAGGGATTTGAACCCCGGACCAACGGATTATGATTCCTAATCATGGTATAAACAGCAACACTCAACAACAAACTACATTAAATAAAACAACAAGTTAATCAAAATACTTTGTGCCCATTTATTGTGTAATTTGCTGGTTTTTTACCAGCAAGTGCCCCACCAGTGCCCCACAGAAATCTAATAAATACCTCTCCGCCTCAAATAGTTGAATATTTTGCTTAGATCAATGAAAGATGATAAGTAGAATGCAATTTCTGATGTAAGTTGCAGAGTGTTAAATCCGGTGTAGGAAGCTACACTTATATTTTTTGAGTTGGAATCATAAAGCCGCACCGCTGCTCATTCCTTTTAAAAAAAGCCGATATGCGTGATCAGCCATTTCGTTTAATTAAATTCTACAATACTGTGAAACTCAAAAATACATTGAATTATAGAATTCTATCTGAAATAATTAAATGTTACGTTTCTTTAAAACAATATATGGGTGTAAATATAAGTGGAACATTACCAAAATAATAAATCAGTAAGCAGAATTCAGATTTTGCAAATGTTGATTGCTATTTTAACGCTAATAACAATGTGGTTGGCTTTACCCGCCCAGTATTATCAAATTGTTGATATAGCCAACTTACTTTCTAAAGAGAAGCCCCTGGAAGGGATATGGAAT
Source organism: Nitrosomonas sp. (assembly GCA_020890945.1). GTDB lineage: Bacteria > Pseudomonadota > Gammaproteobacteria > Burkholderiales > Nitrosomonadaceae > Nitrosomonas. The sequence continues at coordinate 103,461 of JAJHPK010000015.1, read as the reverse complement.
TATAAGTCAAATTATACTAAATACTATAATGATACAATCTATGAAGAACCGGATGTGAATGCTCTGTATGGAAAAGGCAATGCTTTAATAGTATGGAAGAATATTGAGGAAAAGTATGAAGTATACATTAATTATGGAGTCTATAGATACGGCAATTCGAAAGCGATTCTTGCTGCATCCCTTAATGGCTATATTTCAGAAATTGATAATAAAGGTTTTCCAAAAAATTCAAATTTCAAAATAGAAGATCTTAAAATCATAAATCGTGTCCATCATCAGAATGCAGATCCTAGTACAGAGATTTATGAATTTATTAATTGTAATACAAACATAATAAATAAGCGTGCAGATAGAATTACATGCGATTTTGTACCTCGTTTTTCTTCTTCAAATGTAAAATTAGAATGGAAAAGTAGTCTGCATTAATGTTCAGTTCATTTCCAGTCCCCCATAAGTGCTGAAACTTAGTCATTTAGTGAATTTATCAAAATTTAAAATAGATTATGCAAACGATGAAAATTATATTTTTCTTTTGTTTTATTGCTGTATTGGCTGGATGTGCAACAAAACCCATTAGCTCATTTCAAACTATAAGTGATGTACAAATATCACTCAATGATAGTGATGAGGATCAATATAGACTTGTCGATAAGGAAAGAAGAACTGTTTCCATATCAAATGGTAAGAATAAAATACTAAACTTCCAAATTCCTAAAGATATACCTGGGGATCAATGTTTTTCTGTACTAGATAAAAATGATAAAAATTTTCTTACCGACAAACCAAGATTCCATCTTTCGTTAGTGCACGAGTATAGGGATTTAATTTTAAAACAGAAACTAATAGAAGGAAGGGTTGATTGGCATACAAAAGAAGAGCAAAAATATCGAAAACTACATTCTGAAACATTAGATGCACTAAGCTCAAATAGAGCATTTATAAATAATTCTTGCTACCTTCCAAAACAGGGAGAATTACCAGATAAGCCACTTACGGTTTGTGATTCACATGATAATTGCTTAGAGAAAGGAAGGGAAGAGTGCAAAAAAGCCTCTATTATAATGAAAATTTGCACTATATTCTCGGGTGCAATCGGTGGAAACCAATTATTTGCTCGGCCACTCTGTATGGGGCTTATTAAACGTATGACTGACAAAGATTATGAAATTAGAGATGTTTTTGATGAAGGATTTCAAGGCTTAAAAACAGATTTTTTGCGAACATTTTTTGGTGCACCTTACACTTTATACAATATTTCTGAATATATTGATAAATTTGATGAAACGATAACACATTGTTCAAACAATTTTGTAGAAACTAACTTTTATGACCCAATAAATCGATGGAAAAATACTGTGTCAAGAATTGAGGCCGAGCCGTATGAAACAAGAAATGCTTGTTTATCGTTGGAGAACGATATACAGCAATATATTCAAAAATCCAGATATCACGAAAATATAAAGAAATCAGAAATTAACAAGCTAGGACTCTTGAATATCGAAATTGATTATATCGTTAACAAGAAAAGTGAACTAACAAGCTGTGGACAATGACAGAAGTCAATATTGGACCAATAATATGCCAGATTATAATAAAATAGAAGCATTTAGCTATGGAATAACTATCTATTTATAAGTTTTCATATTCTCCGATTATTTTAAGAAGTTCCACAGCACGTGCGTTTAAAGGGTCCGTGAAATCCACTAAAAACGCTTGAATTTCAGGTAGCTTTTGCATTTTCTGAATACTCTTGTCAAGTTCTTCGTTACTTAAGGCCTCAAAGCCCTTTGGTCGAAGCTTTTCAAGTTTTTCAATGCGTCTTTTAAGGCTAATCATCTTGTTTGTTTTCTAAAGCTTCTAGGCGTTTAACCAAATCGTTAATTTCATGCATTTTAGCAATTTGAGTAAGCATATAGACGAATCTTGAAGCATCTTGAGAATCAATGCGGAGTGTACGTGCATCCCTATATACTCGCGCCATTTCACGTCTACAATCTTCTATTGTCGCAAGTCTTATCTGTGGGGTAGGCAATGCTTGCAGCACCTCTCCTTCAATGATTTGAAGAGAATTTGTTACCTTTTTTTGCATAATTTATTTCTCAAAAAATATAAGGAATTATTAAGGCAAATTGAACTTTGAGTGATGGTATTAAATTACTTTTTTAACCATTGTAGTTATATCCTTGTTCATCTTCATAAGTCTCGTTCATGAGAGAAATGAATTTCTCAAATCAGCAAAGGGTTTCAGGAATATAATTCTCCAGTTCTCTAATCCTATATAAAATCCATAAATAATTTTTGGTGTAATGGGTATTAAAGAAAAAAAGAATAAAGAATTTGTAACTAAAAACCTTATCCGGAAACGTTCTAAGAGTTCTCTAATTAGAGAGAACTGAAAGGAAATTAGCGGACTAAAAAACATTTAACTCCTCCCTCATCACAATGGTTAATTTGTCGAGTCTCGATCAAATATAAAATGACATCTTCAACATCCCTAGATTTCATTTTTAACAATTTTGTGAGCTTGCCCCTCGGCATTAAACCTCGCCCACAATATCTGCCAAATTGTTGATCACTTGAGTATTTTTTTACATTCTTTATAAAATCTAAAGCTTTGACGACCTGTTTTTGAAATGGATTTTCAACGAAATCTTTATCAAGTTTTCGTGCGAAAGCTTTAATTGATCCAGTTGTATAATTCCAAGCCCAAAAAACATGCCCCCTTTTGATAATCCCCCCATCTCCAATGGCTAGCAACCCAGCCACTCTTATGGCTTGTTCTTCTGCTCTACTCCACAAGTTAGTAAATTGACCTTTTTCATCTAAGCTTTCAACCAGTTGAATTAACAAATCATGTGCGCCATCCTCGTAAACGATTTCCTTTATCCTCACGTCCTTTTCACCAACACCTTTGATACTCAAAATTTTTTGTAAAAGATCCTGATTAATGAGTGTTTCAGGACTGCGATTAATATAGCATTCTTCGCTTGATTGAATGAATAAAATTCTATTTAGAAAACCGTTATCAATGGCTTTGGGAGTAATGCCATCAAGTAACTCAAGAGACGTAGTAGTACCCATTAGATTGATATATGGCTTGTCAATTCTGTCGATGTTTTGTTTTTTATCAGCGTAGGATTTGCCACCAAAATATGATCGCCCAAGTCCCCATAAGGTCATTAAATCTTTAATCAATTCCTTTTGATGAATCGATCCTCTATCCGACAATGTATTTTGGAGATACATTCCAAATTCATCATTAAGAATTAATGAATTTGGAAAATCATCCAGAGATCGTAGCAATGCCGCTCCGCTAGCCATACTTTCGTGAATTTTTGGATGGCTCCCATTTCTAATAATAAATGTTGCATCTGCTAGCCGCTTGATTGCTCTTCGAGGGTCTTCTTTACCTTTGCCTGTATCCCCAATTAAACATTGATACAAATTTAACGGTGTGTCACTATTTAAGACATAACTATAATTTTGATTTAAATAAGAAATAGCAGTTAATGCCCCCGCAATGGAAAAGGATTTGATAGGTATGCGACTGCTTTTAAAAATATACTCTGCTACTTCTCCAGCTAGTCCGGGTGGAAAATCAAGAATAAATTTTTCTTCCTGTAACTTTTCTGATTGCTCTTCTTCATTAGTAAAATGAATGTCGCCATCGAACGTAGTACTATTATCATGATGTGAATAATCGCGCCGCTTAACAGTATTCCAAGACTCATAACCAATCGTCAACCAACTGTCACCTGCATCTTTTAAAGCCGCATCACGGTCGCCATTATGAAAGAGCACAACAAAAGCACTAAATGCATCATGTGCGCCACCTCCACTTCCACCAGTATATAAAGGATCTTTGCTTGATAATGAATGGACCCGATCATTTTTAACACTTGCAGAAAAAGACCCACTTTCAGAGTTTGGGTGCCTAAATTTGTTTTCTTTTTGATCGTAATCTGCTCGCAACAAAATATCTTGAATCTTATAATGTGCGTTAAATGCTTCAATTAGATTCGAATATCCTAGAGAATCAAAAGTTTTAAGATTTGATTTTGCTTCACTCTTACTTCTTTCTAACTCTGCATTTTGGATTGCTAGTTTTTCTAGTTTAATTTGTATAAATTCGGACCATTCGCTCTCTGGATCAAACGATAAGCCATCGCGTTTACTTTGGGTCGCATAATATTTACCTCGATTTGGCAAATAACAAAGCTGTGCTGCACCTTCGCTTTTACGATCAGGTAAAACGCCTTTTTCTCTTAACTTATCATTTAAGATTTCTTGGCATAAAATCCATTTACGGCCAGGCAATGGATTGGATGGAATTAATAACCTGCATTTTTGATTTTCTTCTGAGGCTGATTTGCTAGTATAAATTTCAAAATTATTTCCCGGAATTATATTTTCAATAATTTCAGCAATAGCATGTATACCTTTTGGATTTTGATCAATATCCGCCCATAGCAAATAAAATTGGCCATTTTGCTCTTGTTTTTTAAAACTTCGACATAGTAGAGTTGAAGGAATTATCCACTGCGCTTGAGGTTTGTCTACTTTTTGAGGCTCATGAACTAGTTTGCGGATTCCATCGAGATTGATTTGGGTGTATGGGTTGCGGATTTTCTTGCCTGGCTCATCTGTATGATATTGCCCATAGCCTGAGCATAGCATTGGCAAAGACCCAGATTCAAGAGTTGATTCTTTGACTATTCTATTATTGAAATAAGAAACTTCTTGATGCTGCTCGGGTACAAAATTTAAACTCAATTTGCACCACCTTGCAATTCATCTATCCATTGGAAAAATTTTTCTTCATCGATCAGCAATTTCTTCCCTATCTTTATCAATGCAATTTTCAAACCATTGCCTTGGATTGTGCCTCGTGATGTTTTTCTATTCTCGGCTAAAAATATTAAATTTCGTATTGAGCCTTGTGTAAAAGCAGGGTGCTTATCGCTGAATTGACGAACCGTAAGTAATATACGATTTTTTCGAGGTAAATCAGAATATGTCGATTTAATAATTTTCGGTTCTGCAATTTGATTCATTTATTTCTTCTCCTTTGTCATTTAAAACATTAAGATGTTGTAGTGATTTGTGGAGAATCGCATACCCAATTCTTGCAATAGCGCGACTGCAAGAAATCTCAGATAAGATTTTTTTTAATCTTGGTCAATATGTCTCTAAGCCTTTTAAAACTTATCGTTTTCATGTTGTCAGGGTTTTCACCGCGCAGCGTGTAGTAAATTTGTTTACTGTCATCATCGACACCCTCAAACCTAACGCCTATGGGATTAATCGTCGATTCATATAAATCTGCGTATCTCTCTGCATCTGGCGTTGATTCTTCACCGTCATCCATCGAGCTATACAACTGTGCACACTTGCTAGCGTCTCTTAAAAAATCAAGAACACGATCAAACTGTGTTGAATTAATTTCCTTGCAAATAATGCTAATACTGGCAGCGGGTTCGTACACTCTGCCCTTTTTGGCAGTTCCGCCTTTAAATTTCACTGACCTTTCCACATGAGGAATTGCCGCCTTTGTCATTATGAGCGATATCTCTCTGAACTTAGCTTCCTCGTCCCTAAGGTATCGCGCAATAGGAGCGTGGGCTTTCAGTGCGGATTCAATCCGACCTGCTTCCGCTTCTGACAACGTCAGCACTGCTGAAACACATTGATAACCGAATTCATCATCCAGTTTAACGATAGGCGAGAATGCGCTTTCCCTTAGATGCTGCAATAAATCAGCGTAGTCCAATATATAAAGGTCTGCATATTTAAATGGAAAGGCTTTTTCAATTGTTGGGGGGTTATGGTTGTTCCTTAAAGGAAATAAATAAGTAACTGGTGTAATACTGTTATCACGCTTCCACGTTTCAAAGGCTGATTCCAGTTTTTCCCTTATATCTTTTACTTTATCTTCAGAATATGAAAGAAGTGCTGCCCTGGCATCTGATATGACGGGCGTTAACGCTAAGCTGTTTTTGTTCAACATGTTAACCAAAAATCTTATTGTTCATGGAAGCGACAACACGTGCAGTGTGTCCCTCTGACAAATGCGCGTAACGCTTAACCATCTGTAGTGTCTTATGCCCCAATACTTCAGCGATTTCCGCAAGACTGGCACCGTTCATGGCCAAGTAAGACGCAGCACTATGGCGTAAATCGTGAAATTTAAAATCGTTCAGTTCTGCCTTTAAGACAGCCGTTTCCCAAGGTTTGCGTAAATCCATCGGCTTTGTTGGCACCTTGGCTGGAAACAGTAAGTTGCTGTCTATCCGTCTAACCTTTGCAAGCTGTTTCAATAAATCTAAGGCATGCCCTGTTATAGCAACCGCGCGTCGTTCACCATTCTTTGTTTCATGTAACACTGCTTTACCTTGAGTTAAATCGATCACATCCCAAGTTAGCCCCATGATCTCACCTTGTCGCATTCCGGTAGAGAGTGCCAGTACAACGACTGTGTATATGTACGGATTGCTCGATTCTTGACAGGCCTGGAGTAGCCGTGCACGTTCGCTGTCTTCAAGGAAACGCACACGTCCTCTGGATTCTTTAGGCTTTACTATTTTAAGCATAGGGTTATCGTCCAACCATCCCCACTCTTTCACGGCGGTTGTAAAGGCAACGGATAAGGCTGCAATGTAGCGGTTAACCGTTGCGGGAGCGCGTGCACTATGACGTTTAGTTATCTCATTACCTAACTTATCTCGACACTGCGCAATCATTGCGGGTGTTACATCAATCAAAGCATGGCAGCCGATTTCATCCTTCCACCAAGTGAGTTTTGAAGTTTGCTCTCGAATTGCCTTGGGGTTTTTCTTAGGCAGATTTGTTTTGATATAGCGGTCAATCAATTCGCTTAATGTGCGGCGTTTTGCTTCTGTCATTTTGAAATGACGGCCTTCTCTGATTGCCACTTCAGTTTGCTGTGCCCACTTCTTAGCATCGGTTAAACGCTCGAATGTGGCAGTTTGAGAAGGAAAGCCCTTTAGTCGCACTTTTACTCGATAGGTAATGCTGCCATCTGTAGAAACACGCTTTTCTATATTTGCCATTTCTCAACACTCGATAATTATTGAGAATAGCTTACAACAAAAGAGAATAAATAACAACAAGGGATTAACAATCCTGTGTTAATTTAATAATAACTATTAAACTACAGCTACTTATATTTATTAGTTTCTCACATGGGGCATTAGTGGGGCAATCAGGTTATAAAAAGCTTCTAAAATGAACATCGATTGAGAATTTCCAGTGTGGTAGATGATTATAGAAAAGTGCCCCACCAGTGCCCCACAGAATAAAAAAAGGAGTTAGATTTCATCTAACTCCTTGTTTTAATTGGTGGCGAATCAGGGATTTGAACCCCGGACCAACGGATTATGATTCCGCTGCTCTAACCACTGAGCTAATTCGCCAATGCATTAAATGCAAAGGTGCGATTTTGCCTATCTATAGATAGACTTGTCAAGGCATAGAAAAAATACTAATGAAAAACTTTGAGATAACTTTATAGAACTGTAATATCGGTTAACCGGATGGATGCTGCAATTACATTTTAAATCAATACTATTGAAGTAACGAGTGTGTTTTTTATAAATTTGATGTCACGCGTCGTACCTGAAAAGCAAGTTTTCTAAAGAAAATTAATCAGTTGAGGCTATTACAAAATCACACGTGATTGTTGTGAAACGAGATCGTTAATCTGTTCATTTACGGGTAAATACAACGCTTGCGCTAACAAAATATGATGATCTTCAGCCGCATCGCATCGCAATAATCCGATCCACCTGCGATGGCAAACCCAAGTGACTGAGCCGTTGCTGCAATGGGTGTAAGTCTTACCGGCGCAACGTCAGATAGTGTAATAAATATCTCTGCATAACTGGTTATATCGGTTGCGAAAAATTTATAACCATTTGATTTATCAATGCTGAAAGTGATCTAAAAAACTCAAAAACACAGTTATGCAGAGGTCTTTAATATTGTTATGTTTTGACATATAAATATTACGGATGCCGTCCTTCACCACCCAATCCTTCGATCAGGTCAGCAATAAGTTGGCTAAGTTCTCCGGTCATGATGGTAAAGTCGCTAGCAAACAATTCTTGGTCGCTTTCGACACCTTCTTTTAAGATATCGTGTGGCGCTATACGGCGAATTTGTAGAGTGTCATACAACACAAACGATATTTTTCTTTGCCAAGTCAAAGCCAGTTTAATGACTTTTTTACCGACACGAATGTGTCGTGAAGTTTCTTCTGCATCCAAATCGTGATGAGTGTAGCGTACCGTGGCTTTTTCATCGCTGCTGCTTTGCAGTTCGCAATCCCGATCAATGGTAAAAACGGAAGATAAATCATCGCCGGAGAGCCATTGCGTCATAGCGGTTGTTGGTGAAATTTTCGTTTCCAAAGGCGCTAATGCTATGTTGTGCATCGCTTTTAGGAAAGCCTCGACAAATTCATCGGCTTTACTGGTGCTGGTTGTATCGATGATAAGGCGATTGTTGATGCCGTCAATCCAAGCGTATGTTTTATGTCTTTGTGCGAATGCGCGTGGCAATAATTCGATTAGAGTAGCCTCTTTGATATCGCGCACTTGCTTCTTGCCAGGCTTATAGCCTTGCATTTGTTGAATGTTTGCAATTCGCTCTTGTGCGTGTTGATTGACGATGGAAACCGGCAGTAATTTTTTTTCTGTTGCAAAAGCAATCAGATATTGCTGACCCAACGCATATACAAAACTTGGATGTTCTTCATGAGGCATCATCCAGCCACGGCTTTGCATTTCGGTTTGCATGCAGGGTTGTAGTGGAGATTGAGAAATAGCTTCTTCCAGTTCGTTTAGCGTAATATTTCCACTGGTAATACGATAGACTTGCAGGTTACGAAACCACATAGCATTCTTCTTCGGTTAATTATTTGGTTAAATTTGGTATGAAAAAAATTTACTCAGCCAATGATCTAATGGAAGCACATATCGTTTTGAATTTGCTCGAACATGCATTCATTCCGGCAAAGTTATTCAATCAATACGCACAAGGTGCTGCCGGGGATATTCCTTTTGTGCATGCTTATCCCGAGGTATGGATTATCAGGGATGAAGATTATGAACGTAGTAAACGCATAGTGCAATCGTATGAACAAGCGACTCCTAAAACAGGTAACATCTATTGTTCGCAGTGTGGCGAGGAGAATCCAGCAAACTTTCAATTATGTTGGAAATGTGACGCAGGATTAGAATAACGCTATGATGAATTGATTTTGCTTACGAAAAATATTCCTACCCTATACCAACGGTTTGTCCGATATCAATAATAATTTTAAAAAACAGATTTTATTAGGGTGAATAACCTCCATGTCTAACTATTACTTCGAAACATTAATCATTGGCAGCGGATTGGCTGGCTTAACCCTTGCACTTCACCTGGCTGATCGCCAGAAAGTCTGCATTATTACAAAACAAACTATTAATGCGGGAGCAAGCACTTGGGCACAAGGTGGCATTGCAGCCGCTTTATCTCACGAAGATTCGCCTGAAAAACATGTGCAAGATACCTTAATAGCCGGCGCAGGATTGTGTAATGAACAGATTTCGCGATTCGTTGCAGAAAACGCACCCGAAGCGATTCACTGGCTGATTGAACAAGGCGTTGATTTTACCGGAGACAAAACGCACGAAACCGGCTATCACTTGACGCAGGAAGGTGGCCACAGTATGCGGCGCATCATTCATAGCGGCGACGCAACTGGGAATGCCGTGCAGAAAGTATTAATAAAGAAAATATTATCGAATCCCAACATCACGCTATTCGAGCATCATATCGCGGTAGATTTGATTACCAGCGATCGATTGAATATTACATCTCCTGAGCAAAAAAACTATTGTCTAGGAGCTTATATTCTCGACAAGAAAAAAGATCAAGTCGTGACTTTTGCCGCACAAAATACGGTACTTGCTACTGGAGGGGCCAACAAAGTTTATTTGTATACCACGAATCCCGATACCGCCACAGGCGATGGTATCGCCATGGGATGGCGAGCAGGTTGCACCGTTGCTAATATGGAGTTTGTGCAATTTCATCCTACCTGTCTTTATCATCCCCATGCCAAATCATTTTTAATCAGTGAAGCCGTGCGAGGTGAAGGCGGACTTTTAAAACTACCCAATGGTGAACGCTTTATGCCTTGGCACGATGCACGCGCTGAACTGGCGCCTCGTGACATTGTGGCGCGCGCAATTGACTTTGAAATGAAAAAACGCGGACTGGATTGCGTGTACTTGGATATTTCCCACAAATCCGCAGATTTTTTGAAAGCACACTTTCCTACGATTCATGCCCGTTGTTTAGAACTGGGTATCGATATCACCAAACAATCCATTCCGGTCGTTCCAGCCGCCCACTATACTTGTGGTGGAATTGATACCGACAAAAAAGGTAAAACCGATTTGGACAATCTTTATGCGATTGGTGAAACGGCACATACGGGATTGCATGGCGCAAACCGCCTGGCCAGCAATTCATTATTGGAATGCCTTGTATTTGCCCAATCGGCTGCGCAAGATATTCTGCAACAACAAAACCATGCACTGCCCGAACTACCCGATTGGGACGAAAGCCGCGTAACCGACGCCGATGAAGAAATCGTGATCGCACACAACTGGGACGAATTACGGCGTTTTATGTGGAATTATGTGGGCATCGTTCGCACCACAAAGCGTTTAAAGCGTGCGCAACGCCGGATCGAGTTACTACGCGAAGAAATTAATGAATACTATGCCAACTTCCGAGTGACCAGCGATCTGCTGGAACTGAGAAATCTTGTCGATGCTGCCGATTTAATCGTGCGCAGCGCAATTTTGCGTCACGAAAGTCGCGGGCTTCATTTTAGTAAAGATTTTCCAAAAACGATGACAATTGCCAGCAATACCGAATTAAACAAAATTCAGCAATAAAAAATTTAAACTTGCGATTCACTACAGTCTTACCATAAGGAAATCTAATTGGGTTTTAAAAGGCTAGAATTCAAGTTGTTGTGAAGAAAACAAGGTGACCTAAGTGATAGATATATAGCCAGTAACCTTTGCAAAATCACATGAATTTTTTGTTTCTGCATAACTCTGGATTTATTGGTAAGTTTTTGAGTATTTTCAGCAATGAATCGAAGATCACGCCTCAACCCGCTATTTCCGCTCGAAAATCCACACGATTCCCTATAGTTGCATAATTATTCAACGATCAATAAGGAAAGTCTGGAAAGTTTTTTCAAAGTGATGGCTTCAAGCTGCCCGCATATGCTGGGTATAAGCTTTGGCTAAACGCAGTAACGTAGCGTTTTGGAATTCAACCGTAATTATCTCAAAAGATACTCTCTGTAACAAAGCAGGCTTACGTAATCAAACGGTTAAACTGTAATTTTTGTGGTGTCAGTGGATTAATCTCCCTAACTTTACGCTGAATGCCGTTATTGAGAGCACATGATTTCAAAGCATTGTGATGTTTATGACGGCTATAACCCTTGACGCTACTGTGCTGATTAACCTCATTATCAAAGACCAGAATTAATGGAGACTCGCTACATGAAAACACTAACCATGATTTTATTGGCACTGCCACTTGTAATCGCTTGCACCAGCGGGCCGAGCAAATGGGAGTTGGATCGAGAAGTCGAGCGACTTTGCGCGATTGATGGAGGGATTAAGGTTTATGAGACGGTGAAGTTGCCGGCGGAAAAGTTTGATCAGTATGGGCAGATACGAATTCCATACAAGGAAATTGTTAAACCTGAGGATGAGTATTACTACGAATCATCCACGATTAATTTAATTAAAGGAAATCCAGAATTATTACAGTTACATACACAGTTTTATCGAAAATCAGATAAGAAGTTACTTGGTGAAAGTGTAGTTTACATGAGGCGAGGCGGAGGCATGCCTGGACCTTGGCATATGCCTGCATTTAGCTGTCCTGAGAAAGAAGACGATGGTTATTTGAAGAGACAGATTTTTATTAAAGGTATGAAAGAGAAATTATGAATCAGCAAATGGAATATTTTAAGCAAGCAGAGTTAGCATTAGCGGCTTATGGAAATTTTGCATCAAATATACCAACTCTGAGAGAATTAGAAGCAGCAGATTTTTCTCCCAGCCAAGCCCGTGCTTTCGCCGATACCTACCGCGTAATCGACCAAGAGGGAGATGTGACCGGCCTATCAGCCACCATTTTCGCCAACGATGCCACCGGTGAAACTTTCCTTGCCATACGCGGTACTCAAATCACCGATCCCGGTGATTTGTTGGCTGGTTTGTCTCTGGCAATTTTTGGTTCTACTGTATTGCAGCAGCAATATGCGAGCCTTAAAGCTCAGGTTCAAGCCTGGCTGAACGATGGCACATTACCCTCAACATTCACCGTCACCGGCCACAGCCTGGGCGGCTTTCTGGCTATGGGCTTGGCCAACGATCCGCTTTTTGCTGCAAATGTTTCGCATGCTTACCTTTACAACGCTCCGGGAATGGGCGGGATCGTGGGTTCGTTTGCCGATATGTTGCTGGGATTCATGGGGCTTTCGCCTACCGGCGATTCCAACAAAATCAACCACCCCGAACAAAACATATCTCAAAGCTATTAACCACAGGGAGACTTGTCGCATGAAAACACTACCCATGATTTTATTGGTATTGTCATTTGTTACTGCCTGCATCAGCGGGCCGAGCAAGGGTCAATTGGATGACGAAGTCAGGCGGCTTTGTGCGATGGATGGGGGAATTAAGGTTTATGAAACGGTGAAGTTGCCGGCGGAGAGGTTTGATAAATACGGAAACGTTGATATTCGATCGAAAGGTTATACAAAACAATCAGATGAGTACTACTTGGATGGTGAAACTATTTTTTTGATAAGGGGTAATCCAAGATTGCTTCGGTTTAATAGCAAGATTATTCGCGTCATAGACGGAAAAGTGATGGGGGAATTTATTCAATATGCAAGAAGTGGTGGAGATTTACCAGGTCCATGGCATGAATCTTCATTTGATTGTCCGCCATTACCTTCTAAGCTAAGTTCATCAATATTTCAAAAGGAGAAGTAAATGAATATCGCTGATACTTACTTTAAACAAGCTGAATTAGCTTTAGCTGCATATGCTAAGAATTTGGTAGCTGGTCGCCCGGATATTGAAAAATTGAGAGATGCAGAATTTTCCGATAGTCAAGCACTCAACTTTGCTAATACCTACCGCGTCGTAACCCAACTTCCCGACACCACCGGCCTGTCAGCCACCATTTTCGCTGACAACTTAACCGGAGAAACCTTCCTCGCCATACGTGGAACTGAAATCACCGATCCAAACGATTTGTTTGCTGGTTTGTCTCTGGCAATGTTTGGTTCTACTGTATTGCAGCCGCAATATGCGAGCCTTAGAAGTCAGGTTCAAGCCTGGTAAATAACGGTGTATTACCACCGACACCATACTTCCAATTGAAAAATACTTGAATCTGTATTGGATGTCTTGTGAATAACAGCTTCAGAGATCGCAAACAAATACCAAATCAAGATGAACGTTGAAAGGAGATTTGATGCATGAAAACACTGCTCGTGATTTTATTGGTATTGCCATTTGTTACTGCCTGCATCAGCGGGCCGAGCAAAGGGCAATTGGATGATGAGGTCAAGCGGCTTTGTGCGATTGATGGAGGAATTAAGGTTTATGAGACGGTGAAGTTACCGGCTGAAAAGTTTGATAAATACGGTCAGATCCGTGTTCCAGCTAAGTGGCTAGCTAAACCGGAAGATGAGTATTATTACGAAAGCTCAACAAATTATTTAATCAAGGGGAATCCAGAACTTTGGCAAAGTCATTACAAATTATATCGTGCACATGACAATAAATTACTTGGTGAATCGATTGGTTATGCAAGAGTTGGTGGTGATATGCCCGAACCTTGGCATCATTCTTCATTTAGTTGTCCAGAAAAAGCTGACATTACAGATGTAAAAAAACAGATTTTTATAAAGACCGAGGAAAAATAAAAGATGAGTCAATTTGCCAATTATTTCAAACAAGCCGAATTACCATTGACAGCCTAGTTAAACTTAATTGAGCAATAATCTCATTCTCATTGTGGTGCGGCTATTGGTTACGTGATCACACTCATAGCAAAATCATCGATTCACTTTTTGGTCTGCATCAATCCTATTCCTAAAACAACCATAATGATCGACACGAACGGGTTTAGTATATTGAGTAGCGCATACGGCGCATAATCCAATGCAGAAATTCCGAGTGTCGCGGCGTAGAAGGTGCCGGTAGTCGTCCACGGAATGAGCGCAGCCGTCATGGTGCCGCCTTCTTCCGCCGATCGAGACAGCACTGCGCGATCTATATCGTTTTGCTCGTAGATACGCTTAAATAACTGGCAATTCAATATAATAGAAATGTAAGCTTCACCCATTGCCATATTAGTCATGAGGCCTGAAAAAATCGTTGCGGCAACCAAACTGCTGGTTCTTTTGATATGCTTTATCAGCGATTGGACTAACACTTCCAGAAAGCCTGCGTGATGCAAAATGCCGCCTAAAGCTAACGCCAAAATCGATAGCAATAACGTCCAAGCCATGCTGTAAATACCACCACGCCCCAATAGCTCATCAATGCTTTCGATGCCGGTATCCCCAGGAGAATTCAGCCATAGTGCGTTGATCACGTCGAGGGGGTTTTTTTCCTGATAAACGATCGCGATTAAAACCGCAATAGCCACGCTGCATAACATGCTGACTTCAGCGGCATAGCGTTTTATGCTTAAAGTAAACATCAACAGCAGCGGTAAGATTGTGATCCAGAAATTTAAATGATAGGCTCCGGCTAAAGCGCTACGAATCGAATCGATATGCTCCACCGGTAGTGCATGATCGTTATAGTGCATGCCCCAAACGATGAAGATGATCAGTGCAAGAATCAAAGTTGGAATAGTGGTGTAGAGCATTGCGCCAATATGTCGATAAAGGCTAGTGCCTGAACTCATTGCTGCTAGGTTAGTGGTATCTGAAATAGGTGATAATTTATCGCCGAAAGTGACTCCTGATACGATCATTCCTGCCACCAACGGCAAGGGAATAGACATTGCTTCACCGATACCGACTAACACTACGCCTATCGTACCGATCGTACCCCAAGATGTTCCGGTGGCGATCGACATAAAACTGCAAACGAGTAATCCTGCCGCAAGAAACCAAGTAGGACTGAGTAAATCGATGCCGTAGTACAACAAGCTTGCAATGGTGCCGCTTTGCATAAAACTGGCGATCACCATGCCAATCAATAAAAAAATATAAATAGCCGGCAATGCTTTTGCGATACCGTCATTCATCATCAAGCGAATTTCATCGAAAGAATAACCAATCCAACGGGCTTGCGCACTTGCCCAAATGATCGTTAAAAGAATCGTGATATGCAAATTGATGTCATACACAAACAAACCGGCAAAAACCAGCGAAAACACTCCAGCGAAGCATAGAAGTGCTTGACCAAAAGAGGGTAATCGTTTGTTTTTGAGGTTATCTTCCAGCAAAGATGAAGAGGTGTCGGACATTGGCTCGCTATTTTTTTGCAGTTGCTGTCGGTGCAAATAATTTTGTCAGCTCGCTATATCCCGCTGCTTCCAGATCTTCTCTCTTGATAAATTTCAATGCCGCAGAATTAATACAGTAACGCAAACCGGTAGGCATCGGTCCGTCTTCGAAAACGTGTCCCAAATGACTGTCGCCATAACGGCTGCGTACTTCGGTACGTACCGTCCATAAATCATAGTCTTCCTTGAACTGAATATATTCTTCATTGATCGGTCGATAAAAACTCGGCCAGCCAGTTCCGGAGTCAAACTTATGAAGCGAAGCAAATAGAGGTTCTCCTGATACAATGTCGACATAAATGCCTTCTTCCTTGTGATTCCAAAATTCATTTTGGAAAGGAGGCTCGGTGCCAGACTTTTGTGTTACTTGATACTGCAGCGGATTCAATGCTGTTTTTAAAGCATCCGAATCTTTCTTGAAATTTTGATAAGACTTAGACATCGCATCACTCTCCATTTAATCAAATAGCCAAAAAATGAAATTTAAAGGTACGGTTACACATTTATCACAGAAAGGACTAGGTGTAGTCAAAAACGTAGAAAACAAGCTGTCTTATTTTGTTTATGGCACATGGCCTGGCGACATCGGTGAATTTGAAGCGCTGGATAAAATTCTTAACAATAAAAAATTCGCTTATGCAAAATTAGTGCAATTGATTCAACCGTCGCCACATCGGCAGCAACCCGCTTGTGCTTATGCGTATTTAACAGAAAACGCTTGCACCGGCTGTCCGTGGATGATGGCAGATTATACAAGCCAATTGGAACAGAAAAAAAACCGTTTCGTTTATGCCATGAAAAGAGTCGGTTTCGATGAGCAGGATTTCAACATTGGCGCGATGCTTCCTTCTGAACAGACCATTGGGTATCGAAATCGCTGTCAAGTCAAAACGGACGGCACGATCTTAGGTTTTGTCTCAGAAAATTCGTATCAAATTGCCCCGATTCAAGACTGTATCGTACTCAATGATGGTTGTAGAACAGTGTTGAAAAATGCGATTGAGCAATTGCCGAACGCATCGTGGCAAAGCACCTTGTTACCGGAACAAAAATGGCACTTCATTGAACTGGATGACGATATGTCACCGCATGAAATGAGTATCAACGAGAAAAAACCTTTCAAACAAGGCAATACCTTACAAAATGAACGAATGAAATCGTGGCTGAAGGAAAGGTTCGCTAAAAATGTGACGCTTAAAAAGGTTGTTGAACTGTTCTGTGGCTCAGGAAATTTCACTGAAATCATCGCACAGTCAAATTGTACGTCGGTTATCGCCTACGAAAGCGACGAATCTGCGATACAAGCTTTACAACACAAGCAATTGCCTAAAGTAACAGCGCATACCTATGATCTTTTTAAGCCTTTCGCATGGAGAGATTTACAGAAAAATGGTTGCGAAGCGGATACGTTGGTTTTAGATCCCCCGCGCAGTGGGCTAAAAAAACATTCGGGTTTTTTTACTGCGTTTGCTGCGCTTAAAACAATTAACTATATTTCTTGTAATCCAGAGACTTTCGCGCGGGATGCTTGGTTTTTTAAGCAGAATGGCTGGATAATCAATGATCTTCAACTAATAGACTTGTTTCCACATACGCCACATATTGAAATACTGGCGGAATTTAGAAAAAATTAACGTGTTGATTGTCGCTGTACAGAACTACAAATCATGTTATTGAAATAAAATTGTGTCATGACAGATAGCTCGATTACTCATTTGGATCACTCTGAAATAAAATCTTCGCTGCCAGAGGAAAGTACCTTTATCGTAACTCTTTCAAATCATTATGGATTGATTCGCTTTTCAGGTGAAGACGCGGAAACATTTTTACAAGGCCAACTGACTTGTGATTTGCGTCATATCACAGCAGAGCAAGCATCGTATGGCGGTTATTGCACGCCGAAAGGGCGCGTTTTGGCTAATTTCTTGCTATGGCAATGTGATCACAGTTATTTCATGCAATTGCCTGTAAGTCTTTGTGATGCGATACAGAAAAAACTATCGCTCTATAAACTTCGTGCACGAGTATCGATTGAAAATGTGAGCCAAGACTACACGTGCATTGGTCTGGTAGGTCCTCAAGCTACTAAAATTTTAGATGCGTTATTGACATCGATACCGGCTTTTGATCGTTCTTTGCAATTCATTTTCAATGACAAAATAGCCGTGGTTTATTTCGCGTCCGACCGAATACAAGTTATTCTGCCCAGGGAAAATGTAGAATCAACGTTGGAGTCTTTATGCCGACATGCTCCGATGGCTGACATTTTGGATTGGGAACGCCTAACGATACGAGCGGGAATTCCGGTTATTTTGCCGCAAACACAGGAAGAATTTTTGCCGCAAATGATTAATTTGAATGCAATCGGCGCGTTGAGTTTCAAGAAAGGGTGTTATCCCGGGCAGGAAATTGTCGCGCGGACGCAATATTTAGGAAAACTCAAGCGGCATATGTATTGCTGTTTTATTGCTAAGGTAGAGAAAACTGCTACAGTGAATCCGGGTGATTTGCTCTACAGCGCGGATATGCCCGACCAAGCCTGTGGAACAATCGTTAATGTCGTTCATTCAAATGATGGTTTCGATGCGTTAGCGGTCATTCAGCAAGGTTGCGTCGAAGACGGTGAAGTGCATTGGGGATCCTTGCAAGGGCCCGTGATACAAATCAACTCTCTCTCCTATCCACTATTGGAATAATCTGACAGAAAACTGCTTCATGCAGCATTCCAACGGAAATATCGCGAAAATTATTTTTCTGTCGGTTTACTTTGCGTGAAATGCACGCTTTCTGGAGCATTGGTGCCGCCGGTTACGACAAATGTCATCGCTTCCTCAGTAGTCCAATCGGTTAAAACGAGATTTTCCATGGGCAAAATTTCGATATAACCTGAGGTTGGATTAGGTGACGTGGGCACATAAACAGCCGCCAATTTTCTACCGGTCTCTTTATCTTCCATCACTTTCGTAATGAATCCAATCGCTTTCATTTCGGATGAAGGAAAACTGATTAACACCACTCGTTGCCCAGTAACCGGTGGCTGACTAATGGTGTTCAAAAAACGTTTAGTGGCACCATAAATCGTTTGTACCAATGGCAAGCGGGCTAAAATATTTTCGTAAATGCTAATGACTTTTTTACCAATCACGAAAGACGCTAATACGCCAATTCCATAGAAGCTAATGATTGTTAATAATGCGGCCACAGCGTGTTGAAAATTCGAGTCGAGCAACCAAGTGGCGGTAATATCAGAAAAAGGCCGTACTGCTCTCGCCATTCCCTTTAGTAAGGGATCTCCGATACGCGCCAATAATTTCAATAAAAAATCAAATACCAACCACGTAACCCACAGTGGAGCGACAGTCAAAAAACCTATTACGATGTAGCGTCCCACTATTAATCCCCTTTACTAAAATAATAAAGTTCAAAAATAGAATCATGACGATTCAGTTTTTTTAACAAAACACGCATCATCACATTAATACGTTTCAACATAAAATTAATATTTCGTTCAAATACAACACGGTAGTGGAAATTCTAAAAATCGAAGATTAATTCGACACGATGCACGATATGATAATATTATTTCGTGCAGATACGGTGCCCATTAAAGAAATAAAGTTTTCTCTTGAAGCCTATAAATTCGTAACTTGGGACTTATAGAAACTGTTTCTATAACTTCTATTTTTCAAAATAGTTTTTCACAAAAATGAAAAGGGATTGTCATGTCATATCACTCCGAGCAAATTAGCAAGCATTTAGAAAACTTACAAAAACATTTAGCCGATGAACATCCACACAATCCGACTTTAGCGAATGCCATCAAAAGCTTTAGAAAAATGGATGAGGTAGGTCATAGCATGGGTTTACTTGAACGTGATCAATCTTACGCAACTTATGTGACCTGGTGGCCGATGATTGCTGTGTTAGGTACGTTTTCTGCCGGTAAATCGACGTATATCAATTCCTATTTAAACCTACCGTTGCAAAGAACCGGCAATCAAGCCGTTGATGATAAATTCACGGTTATTTGTTACAGCCATCATCCAGAAGCCAAAACTCTTCCAGGAATTGCGCTAGACGCCGATCCGCGTTTTCCTTTTTTTCAAATCAGCAAAAGTATTGAAGAAATTTCCGAAGCAGGTCAAGAGCGCATTGATGCGTATCTACAACTTAAAACCTGCCCATCTGAAAACATTCGCGGAAAAATATTGATCGATTCTCCAGGCTTTGATGCGGATAACCAAAGAGCCTCTACGTTGCGATTGACGCAACATATCATTAATTTATCGGATTTGGTTTTGGTTTTCTTTGATGCACGTCACCCTGAGCCAAAGGCGATGCAAGATACGCTAGCCTACCTCGTTTCAGCCAGCGTTAACCGAGCTGATGCCAACAAGTTTTTGTATATTCTGAATCAAATTGATGTGACTGCTAAAGAAGATAATCCTGAAGAAGTTGTCTCTGCATGGCAGCGTTCATTGGCCGAAGTCGGCTTGGTAACAGGGCGCTTTTATCGAATCTACAATTTAGATGCCGCTGTGCCTATTACGGATCCTGGAGTTAAAGAGCGGTTTGAAAAAAAACGTGCGGAAGACATGGCTGATATTGATATCCGCATTCAGCAAATCGAGGTAGAACGCTCGTATCGTATCGTCGCAAAATTAGAGCAAACAGCTAAAAGCATTAAAAATCAAATTGTGTTTAAACTTTCCGACATGCTCAAGAGATGGAAAAGTAAAGTGTTTCTGCTCGATGGACTTGTCTTTGGAATGTTGGCCATTTCTGCTGTGATTGGCATCACAGCCAGCGAGTCGTGGGAATCAGCTAAGGCATTCTGCGATAAAGTTATTCAAGGTGATTCAACTGCATGGGTCATCACGGCAATATTGTTCCTTGTTATCATTGTCATTCATTTCTCCATTCGCCGTTTTGCAGCCACCGGTATTCTGAAGAAATTATCATTGGAATTAGGTAAAGACGACGAAACGTACAAACAGTATGTACACGCTTTCAACAAGAGCACTGCCGCCTATCGTCCATTATTTCTGCAAGCTCCTGCTGGATGGAATAGCAGTACGCAAAACATCGTTGATGAAGTGATTAACGAAGCCAATGATTACATTCAAACATTAAATGATCAATTTACCAATCCATCGGGACATGGACACAAGAGTAAATCAGTGTAAGTGTGATATGAGGATAGTTGAAAAATAACGTTAATGATTCAAATTTTTGTTTTACAGGGCGAGTTTTCATTCCGGGTAAGATCTGATTTGGACAAGCATACGATTAAGGAGTAAAATTCCCGCTTTTATTTCTATTAGTAATGTTGGAGAAGCAACTGATTATGTCAATCACAATTGAACAAAAAGCCCAAATCGTACGAGATTTTCAAAGAGCTAATGGAGATACCGGATCGCCAGAAGTTCAGGTTGCGCTTTTAACAAACCGAATCAATGATCTCATTGAGCATTTTAAAGTTCATGCCAAAGACCATCATTCTCGTAGAGGTCTATTACGCATGGTCGGTAAGCGCCGGAAATTGCTTGATTATTTGAAAAATAGCAATGTCAGTACCTATCAAACATTGATTGAACGTTTAGGTTTGCGTAAATAGATAGTAGATAGATATTGATATCTTATTATTTATTAATCAATAATTTAACTTAGTGGCAGCATTTAAAAATCTTGTCTTCTCTCAAATGGGAGTTATATCATTCGATGCGCCATGCGCAATCATTTGAAGAATTCAATGAAAAGGATTGTTAATTGAAACCTATCAAAAAGAGTATTACCTACGGACGTCATCAACTTACATTAGAAACAGGTGAAATTGCAAGGCAAGCACACGGTGCAGTTGTTGTTACCATGGACGACACCGTCGTGCTCGTTACCGTAGTGGGTGCAAAAAATACCAAACCAGAACAAGACTTTTTTCCATTAACCGTAGATTATCAAGAGAAATTCTACGCCGCAGGCAGAATACCTGGAAGTTTTTTCAAGCGTGAAGGTCGTCCATCTGAAAAAGAGACGCTGACCTCACGTTTAATCGATCGTCCTATTCGTCCCCTGTTTCCGGAAGGTTTTTATAACGAAGTTCAAATTGTTGCAACTGTTCTATCCTCTGAAAATGAAATTGATCCAGATATTCCTTCGATTATTGGAACATCAGCTGCGCTGATACTGTCTGGCATTCCGTTTGATGGTCCTCTTGGCGCAGCACGAGTTGGTTATATCAATGATGAATATGTGCTCAATCCGACCACGTCTGAACTTAAAGATACTCAATTGAATCTGGTTGTAGCGGGTACTCAACAGGCCGTTTTAATGGTTGAATCCGAAGCCATGGAATTGTCTGAAGAAGTAATGCTTGGCGCAGTCATGTTTGGCCATGAACAAATGCAAATTGTTATTAATGCAATTAATGAATTTGCAGATGAAGCAGGAGTGGCCGCTTGGAATTGGACGCCTCTGAAGAAAGATATCGCTTTTCATGAAAAATTAACGGGTTTAGTAGAAAACGATTTAAGAGAGGCTTTTAAAATAAAGCAAAAACAACTGCGTTCTGAAACTATCGCTGCCATTAGTCAACGTGTCGCGGAAGAATTAGGCGTAGATTCTGAAAATGGCCCTAGCAGTCAAATTTTTAAAGAAGCTTTTTTCGCGCTCGAGTCAAAAATCGTTCGTAATCAAATTTTAGACGGCGAACCTCGTATCGATGGTCGCGGCACCCGTAACGTAAGGGCTATTACGATTCGTAATGGCGTATTGCCGCGCACTCACGGGTCAGCGTTATTTACTCGCGGAGAAACTCAAGCACTTGCTGTGGCTACATTAGGAACAGCTCGCGATGAGCAAAAAATTGATTCACTACAAGGCGATTATAACGATCGCTTTATGTTGCATTACAACATGCCTCCTTTTGCTACCGGAGAAATAGGTCGAGTTGGTACCCCGAAACGTCGTGAAATTGGTCACGGTCGCTTAGCGAAGCGCGCGCTCGTAGCCGTTCTACCTTCTCCTGAAGAATTTGGTTATTCATTACGTGTCGTGTCTGAAATTACTGAATCCAATGGTTCTAGTTCAATGGCTTCGGTTTGCGGCGGTTGTCTTGCGCTGATGGATGCTGGCGTGCCGTTAAAGGCACACGTAGCAGGTATCGCCATGGGATTAATTAAAGAAGGCAATCGTTTTGCAGTTCTGACTGATATCTTAGGTGATGAAGATCATTTAGGTGACATGGATTTTAAAGTTGCGGGTACGGAAAAAGGTATTACCGCACTACAAATGGACATAAAAATCCAAGGCATTACCAAAGAAATCATGCATGCCGCTCTGATACAAGCACAAGAAGGGCGTATGCATATTTTGCAAATCATGAAACAAGCTTTGCCATCGACACGCGAAGACATTTCAGTTCATGCGCCGCGTATTATCAAAATTAAAATCAATCCGGAAAAAATCCGGGATGTTATCGGTAAAGGTGGTGCTGTTATTCGTGCATTAACTGAAGAAACCAATACGACAATTGATATCAACGATGATGGTGAAGTGACCATTGCCTGTGTAAATGCAGAAGGCGGAGAGCTCGCTAAAAAGAAAATTCAGGACATTACCGCAGAAGTCGAGGTTGGAAAAGTTTACGATGGAACAGTTTTAAAATTACTCGATTTTGGAGCCATTGTTAGCATATTGCCAGGAAAAGATGGCCTATTGCACATTTCTCAAATTGCCAGTGAGCACGTTAACAGTGTTTCTGATCATTTGAGTGATGGGCAACAGATTCGCGTTAAGGTTCTGGAGGCTGACGACAAGGGAAGATTGCGTCTAAGTATGAAAGCAGTATTAGCTGAAAACGCACCAACCAGCGATGCAGAATCGGTTGTCAAAGAATCCTAAATAAGAAAGGAGAAAGGAAGCAAGCTTCTACTTAGCGACCTGCCTTTCTCTTATTTCATCAAGCGTTTTACAATCAATACATAAAGTTGCAGTTGGTCTTGCTTCGAGCCTTTTAAGGCCAATTTCGATTCCACAGCTTTCGCAATAACCATAATCGCCCGATTCTATCTTACCAATAATCTCATCGATCTTTTTAATTAATTTGCGCTCACGATCACGGCTACGTAATTCCAACGTCATATCAGATTCTTGACTGGCTCGATCATTAGGATCGGCAAAGACGGTTGCCTCATCCTGCATGGTATGAACTGCACGATCAATATCATTGCTTAATTCCGTTTTCATGTCTTCCAACATTTTACGAAAGTAGGCCAACTGGCGAGCACTCATATAGTCTTCACCTGCTGCTGGTTTATAGGAAGTCATATGTGTTTTTTGTTGCTCTTGCGACATAATCTTCTAGGCTCCCAATTTATAATTCAGTGATAGCAATCGTTTACTTTTGACAGAATTGTCATTATACAACAAGTTATATTTTCTCATTTCACATCCATCAGGATTAATTTTGGCGAATCTATATCAATAGAATTAGCATAATCGATTAAAAAATCGTTATAAAGTTCCAATAAATGAGTTGATATATCAGTAATCAATCTTCTTAGGTACAAAGATACCTATACCATGCGACTATAAAAATGCTCCCAATAAATGGTCAATTGATTAGCAAATTCACAGCTCAAATAAACGAGGCATTATGTTTTTATAAATTATTTCTGTGATTTCTTTGTATGTGGGGTGGCTGATGGGACTTGAACCCACGACAACCGGAATCACAATCCGGGACTCTACCAACTGAGCTACAGCCACCATAAAAAAGAAAATGAAATGCTCACAATTCGGCAAAATACGAACATATCTATGATATTCGCCTATATGGCGTGCCCGACAGGAATCGAACCTGTAACCCCCAGCTTAGAAGGCTGGTGCTCTATCCGGTTGAGCTACGGGCACTAAGTCGAGTTTTCCTAAAATCTAAGGCTTTTGAAATTGGTCGGGGTGGAGAGATTTGAACTCCCGACATCCTGGTCCCAAACCAGGCGCGCTACCAGACTACGCTACACCCCGAAAAAGCCGTCACTATACCTTCTTGAACATTAAACGTCAATTTATCAGTTTTTCTGGCAAAAGTGAGTATACCGAACAGATATTGAACTAGGCTGTTTTTAGCGATAAAGATTAACTTAAACTCACTCAATCAAGAAGACAATAAATGACAATGTTAGAAAAACGTTTTAAATCAATGTTGCGATAGTATCAAGGAAACAACACTACGAGATAATGTAGTGAACGCGAAATCTGCTAGAACATTCAACAGACTTGATCATTGATCTCACGTTCCATCACCGCAAAATTGATGCGTATTTGCGCTAATGTTTGGTGCCAAGATTCTTTCAACGATTAGCACTCAACAGACAACGCCTCAAGGTGTTTCGTTCTTCACCGATCAGTAGCATTAAAATGCTTCATTGGATAAACAAGAGACGTAAAAAAGGCTAACAGACAATATCTGTTAGCCTCTATGATGAGTTAAGCTATTAGTGATTAAAGCTTTTTCTAACCACTGGATCTTTGGCATTGCTTGGCGTTACAGAAGGATTTACAGGATTAATGCCTGATGGCAGTTTAAAATTTTCTTCCGAACTTTTTGTTTGAGCAACTTTTTCTTGATCCAAAATCAAATCGGTCCGTGGTGTAGGGCCAATTGCTTCAAAACCAGGAAATCTATGCGCATAGAAATCAATATATTTACCTTGATCGACGTATTCTCTTTCAATCGCAAATGCGCTACCTGCAAATAAAACTGCGCCAATTAATGAAGCAGTAGCTATTTTTTTTACATGAGTCATAATGATCTCCTCTGTTACCGTTTAATGTATAAAATTCATGCTTTGATTTTCATATCAGTTTGTATGATATAACACATTCAAAATAATTTACTATAAAAAATAACAACATTGCACGTTCTATTTCGTGTTCTGACGCGCAGAATACAACACATTTCTTAATCTTAATTCCATGCAATGCACTCAGTGTCCGCGATTGAGCGATTTTTTACATTCGGTAAGAAGCAAGTATCCTGATTATCATGCCCAACCCGTGGTGGCATTTGGCGACGATCATCCGAAAATTCTGATTGTCGGGTTAGCACCCGGCATGCACGGTGCCAATCGCACGGGGCGGCCTTTTACCGGAGATCATGCAGGCATTCTGTTATATCAAACACTTTATAAGTTTGGTTTTGCTACAAAACCTGAGTCCATTGCTGCTGATGATGAATTACAATTGATCGGATGTCGCATCACCAATGCCGTAAAATGCTTGCCGCCCGAAAACAAACCACTGCCACAAGAAATTCGGCAATGTAATCAGTATTTAAAGAATGAGCTCAATGAGTTTATCAATCAAGAAGGCAAAGCAATTGTTGCGCTAGGATTGGTAGCACATCAAGCGATACTAAAAGGACTGCAACTTTCCGCAAAATCCTATCTTTTCGGTCACGGCAACATTCATACCTTGCCGACAGAAAATACCGTCAAATTGTATGATAGCTATCACTGTAGCCGCTACAACACGCAAACTAAACGATTAACTTGCGAAATGTTCGAACAGGTTTTTGCTAAAATTGCGAGCGAACTTTAATTGCTGTCCCATAATTATTTTAAGGAGAAAATCGTATGCCATACGTCAATATTCGTTTAGCCGGAACACTGACGCGGGAACAAAAGAAAGAAATTGCTGCTGAAATTACCGATACCCTTGAGCGTATTGCGAAAAAGCCAAAATCGTATACGTACATTTGCTTTGATGAATTGCCACATGAAAATTGGGCGGTAGCAGGTAATTTGCTAGATGGTGCAGACTAATTCAACCGATTCGCATCAAACGGAAAAAGCATTTGATGCTAAAGATTTTTGTGTAAACCTGCCACATCAACCGGGTGTTTATCGCATGATAAACACCCAGGGTGAAGTAATATACGTCGGCAAAGCAGTCAATCTAAAAAAACGCGTTTCGTCCTATTTTCAAAAAACCAATCTGGGACCGAGAATCCAGATGATGGTGTCGCAAATCACCAATATTGAAACGACCGCAACTCGCTCCGAAGCGGAAGCTCTGCTGCTGGAAAACAATCTGATCAAAAGCCTCAAGCCGCGCTATAATATTCTATTTCGCGATGATAAATCCTACCCTTATGTCATTTTGACCAAACACAGTTTCCCGCGGCTAGGATTTTATCGCGGCGTGTTGGATAAAACGCACCGCTACTTTGGGCCATTTCCCAATGCCGGTATCGTGCGAGAAAGCATCCAATTGATGCAAAAAGTTTTTCGTTTGCGAACTTGTGAGGACAGCGTATACAGCAACCGGGCGCGGCCCTGTTTATTGTTTCAAATCAAGCGGTGCAGTGCGCCTTGCGTCGGCGAGATTTCGACACAAGAGTATCTTACCGACGTCAAAAATGCCGAGCTATTTTTACAAGGTAAGCAAAGCGAAGTCATTGCCGAAATTTCCCATAAAATGGAGCAGGCCGCACAACGCATGGAATATGAGAAAGCGGCTGTATTACGCGACCAAATTCAGGCTTTACGCAGAATCCGCGAGAAACAGTTTGTCGATAGAGGCAAAGCGCTGGATGCGGATGTCGTTGCCTTGGCAACCATGGAAAATACGCGGAAAGTATGCGTGAATTTAGCTATGGTTCGCGGTGGCCGCCATCTCGGCGACAAAAGTTTTTTTCCACAAAATGCTGATGATTGCGATTCCGCAACCATCATTGAAGCTTTTCTGGCGCAACATTACTTAAACCGCAACGTGCCTTCACTCATTATCGTCAGTGAAAAAATCGAGCGTGAAACGCTAGAAACACTATTGACTGAACAATGTGGTCACAAAATTACGTTACAATTTAACCCGATTGGAGAAAAACGCATTTGGCTAGAGATGGCGCTTGAAAACGCGCAACTGGCATTAAAACAAATGAATGCGAGACATGCCAGTCAGGAGAAACGTTTGCTGGCATTGCAAGATGTATTGCAAATGCCGGGACTCCATCGGATTGAGTGTTTCGATATTAGCCATACCATGGGCGAGGCTACGGTAGCATCCTGCGTCGTATACAACAATTTTGCCATGCGCAATCAAGAGTACCGTCGCTATAACATTACCAACATTACTCCTGGCGACGATTATGCGGCGATGCGAGAAGCACTATTCCGGCGCTACCAAAAAATCGTTAGCGGTGAAAGCGAATTACCCGATTTGATATTGATAGATGGCGGCAAAGGCCAGCTCACCGCCTCACAGGATGCATTGCATGAACTTGGCATCAATGATGCGGTACTGATTGGCGTAGCCAAAGGTGAAGGACGCAAGCCGGGTTTGGAACAGCTCATTTCTCCTTTGTTTGATGCCCCGTTGCATTTGCCGAGTGAACATCCGGCTTTGCATTTGATCCAACAGATTCGCGATGAAGCTCATCGTTTTGCCATACAAGGTCATCGAAACAAGCGTGGCAAGGCTAGAACCAGTTCCAGCTTGCAAGATATCAGCGGTGTAGGTGCTAAACGCAGACAAAATTTACTAAGCCGCTTCGGCGGACTCAAAGGCATCCTGACTGCTAGTATTGAAGAGTTGCAGCAAACTGAAGGAATTAGTCGTACACTAGCAGAAAAAATATACCGCGAACTGCACTAACGTGTGTAATCCAACCATGAGTTTCGCTTATTCATTGATATCGCATAAATTTCTCTTTTGAACATGCTCTACAACGTCCCTAATTTATTAACTTTTTTGCGAATCTTAGCCATTCCTTTATTTGTCGGAATTTTCTATTTTCCACATAACTGGTTACTTCCTGAAAATCAAAATCTGGTTGCCACTTTAATTTTCGCAAGCGCAGCAATTACCGACTGGTTAGATGGTTATTTAGCGCGGGTCATGAATCAAACGTCTGCTTTTGGTGCTTTTCTCGATCCAGTAGCCGATAAACTGATGGTTTCTGCCGCTTTGATTGTGTTGGTTTATTTAGGAAGACTGGATGCGCCCATTGCTTTAATCATTATAGGCCGCGAAATCGCCATATCGGCACTGCGCGAATGGATGGCGCAAATTGGTAAATCCAAAAGCGTGGCCGTGTCATTCTTAGGAAAAATCAAAACGACTTCACAGATGATCGCTATTCCCTTATTGCTCTATCATGACGCGATTGGTGAACACTTTGATCCACAATTAATCGGTACCTGGTTGATATACATTGCGGCTTTTTTAACCTTGCTGTCGATGTTTTATTATTTAAAAGTCGCTTTGCCGCTGGCGCTTAAAGAAGAAAAAAAGAATTTCTGATAGCAATCTTTTGTTTTTATTCCAGTAGTGATATCAGGCGCCACGGCCATTATTAAGCATTTATGTTTTTGCATCATTGCGTCAATGTTGTTGTGGCTTACTGTTGCGCCTCATGCGGCATTTGCCATCGATTTTTTTAATCTCAACAAAAAATCAACAGTGGTTTTGCTATCGGCTCCCGAAGAAATCGAAGATTTTCTTAATAAACATTTAAAACTGCCTACCGAACCTTTTGTAAACAGCGCGGAAGAAAAAAATTTTTTATATCGTACACAGCAAGAGATTCATGAATTATTAAAATCCGAAGGTTATTTTTCTTCCATTATTACCGTTTTGCGTGAATCGAAAGAAAACGGCAACAAACCCCATCTAAAAATTGACCCAGGCAAGGTCACCCGCGTCGGTGAGATTTCAATCGCTTTTCGAGGCGTAATTGCTGAAGAATCCCGTTATCAAGACAGAATACAGCTATTGCGCGCCAGTTGGTCACTCAAGCAGGAAGAGCGCTTTCGTTCATCCGATTGGGAACAAGCCAAATCGATTCTAGTATCGATGGTTGCTTCGGAAGAATTTGCAGCCGCCTATCTGGTCACCAGTCAGGCAACCGTGGATCCTGAACGCGCACAAGCGGATTTATCGGTAGTCATTGATTCGGGCCCGGTTTTTTACTTCGGTGAGCTAGAAATTACTGGGCTTGAACGCTACCAGGAAAATCTCATCACGGCCTCGAAGAATTTTAAAACAGGCGATGTTTACAAACGGGAAACATTGCAGTTGTTTCAGAACGCCCTGCAGAAAGGCCCCCAATTCAGCACGGTATCGGTGACCATTTCAGCCGAAGTGGCGCAACATCGAGCTGTTCCGGTACAAGTAACCGTAACGGAAGCGCAATCGCAGCGTGTGGCATTCGGTCTGGGTTATAGTTCCAATAATGGCGCACGCGGCGAGCTGAATTATCGTAATCACAATCTTTTTGACCGTGCTTGGAACTTAACCAGCATGTTGCGTTTAGAGCAAAGACGCCAAACCTTTCTGGGTACAGTCGATACTTTGCCGGATCAAAATCATGTCAATTATTCGGCGGGCGCTAGCCTGCAAATGACTAATATTCAGAATTTGAAAACCATTGAGCAAAAAATCGGTGTTACGCGCAACTATCAAACGCCTAAAATTCAGATGCAGGTCGGATTGAGTTGGCAACATGAAAGCAAACAACCTTCTGGCGGAATCAATCAAATTAATGAAGCGCTGGTATTGGATTGGCGTTGGCGGCGTCAAGTTGTGGACGATCCTTTTTTCATCCGCCGCGGCGATGTCACAGAAATTCGTATCGGCGGAGGGGTGCAAGCTTTGCTATCCGATCAAGATTTTTTGCGCACTTATGCACGCCATCAAACCTGGTGGCCAGTCGGAGCGCGCGACACTTTTTTTCTTCGTGCGGAAGTCGGTTATACCCTCGCCGATTCACGTTTTGGCATTCCGCAAGAATATTTGTTTCGCGCCGGTGGCATTCAATCGGTTCGTGGCTATGATTTCAAAAGCCTTGGTGAGCGAGAAGGCAATGCCGTAGTGGGTGCGCTGACGATGGTGACGGGCACGGCCGAATATACCCATTGGTTAACTCAACAGTGGGGTGCGGCGGCATTTGTCGATGTCGGTAATGCTGCGGACCGTTGGCGTGCATTACATCCGGTCATCGGTTATGGCGCCGGTATCCGCTGGCGGAGTCCTGCGGGGCCAATTGCCTTGGATTTGGCTCGTGGGCATGATACCGGTAATCTGCGCGTGCATTTTTCTATGACGGTTGCTTTTTAAGGTCCATCATGGCTGATTCCGATCACGATCATACGGCTGAAACTACTACCAAGGATCCTGGTTATGTCCGCCACGTTACTCGATTTGCGGCGATTATCGCTTTCATCAGCGTAGTATTGATAGGCATTGGGACTTGGCTGGTATCCACGCAATACGGTATGCAGTGGCTGCTCGCGACAGTAAGCCGCCTAAGCAACGGCACGCTGGATTTTATCGATGTCGAAGGAGATATCAGCAATTTACGAATCGGCACAGTGCGCTATGTCGAAAAAAATAGCTCGATAAAATTAGAAACCTTGATCTTTACTTGGCGCCCGGCTGATTTATTAAATCGGCAATTGACGATTGATCAACTTTCGATTCAAACAGTTTCGGTCAATCTGCCGCCCCCCGATCATGAAAAAACGCCACCGACAATGCCGGAAAATCTGGTATTGCCGCTAAAGCTATCCATTCTCAAAGTTTCCATTGATTCTATCGATCTTTATCCTTTTAATGAAACAGAAGCGGAACAGATTATTTCCGATGTCGCATTCTCGTTTCATAGTGACGGCGAACACCATCATTTGCAACGATTCGGATTGGTGACGCAATGGGGTAGTCTTACCGGCTCAATGCATCTGAATGGTCATGGGCCATTTCCGCTCACAGCACAAATTGAATTGCATTCCACGCAATCGCCTAGCGTGATTCACGGCAAGATTAGCGGTAATTTTGCACGGATGCACGCTCAATTCAATACTCAGCAGCATGAATCAAATGCAAAGATACAAGCAGAGATCGCCCCCTTTGCAGCGCAACCCGTAGTAAACCTCGATATTTCTGCAAACAATATCAATCCCGCGCAATGGATAGCAGATGCGCCGAATGCTCATCTCGCGATGACAGCTCATTTACACAACAACCCACAGCAGCAATTGGAAGGCACCATTGCGATTCAGAACAACACACCAGCAACGATCGACCAAAACGGTTTACCGTTCTCTGAGATCCGTACCCAAGCCTTGGTGAGTCAAGAAACGATACGATTGCACGATCTTCGCATCCGTAACGGCAAGCAAGAAGTGGTTCGCGGCAATGTGGATTGGCAACTCGTGAATAACACGGGAATGGCGCATTTAATGATCGATAAACTCAATCCAAAGATCATTGATAAACGCATTCAAGCTGCACAAATATCGGGTGAAATTGAGTTGAAAGGTGATGTCTATCAACAGACCGCACGCATTGAATTAAAAGACAATGCAATGATGCTCAATGCTTCATTGACACGTCTTGATCAGTTGATAACGCTGCAACACATTCATTTGCAACGCAAAAAATCGCAATGGCGTGGTAAAGGTTCTTTTCATTTAGATCGAGATCAGTCCTTTGATTTTTCCAGTCAACTGACAAACTTTAATTTGGCTGATTTTGTTCAGGCACCTGATTCCAATCTGAATGCTAGCATCGATATTGCCGGAAAATTAGCATCTGAACCTTCGGGAAAATTGAATTACGTCATCAAAGATAGCCACATAAAAAAATCACCTTTGAGCGGCGCTGGATACCTTACGTTTAACGGATTGAATCAATTCACCGGCAAAGCAGAGCTAAAAATTGCAGCCAATCATGTGCTCGCACAAGGCGGTTTTGGTAAAACCAACGATGCCTTGCAACTAACGATCAACTCCCCAGCGCTAGAACACATGGGTTTGGGCGTATCAGGCGACCTAAAAGGCACCATCAAACTGAGCGGCAATCTCAAAACACCTGCTGTGCAGGCCAACATCGTAAGCACTAAACTGAAGTTATCGGATCAACAGCAGATCACCGATTTGTCACTGAACACGCAACTAAAAAACGACATCGTCGAACTCAAACTCACGGCGCAAAGCATGAGTGCGAATAAATCGGCAAAATTAGAACAGTTAGATATGCGTGTTGATGGTACTCAACAACAACACCATATTTCGGTGAATACTCGCGTCAACAACGAATCGACGTTTAATCTGAAAGCACGCGGTAGCTTGGATTTGAAACAATCTGCAGCACCGCAATGGCAAGGAAAAATCGCGCAGCTATCGCTCACCGGAAAGATTCCGCTGGAACTCACCGCGCCAGCATCACTATTTGCAAGCACCGATAAAGTGAGTTTGGGTGCGCTGCAATTATCCGCTTCCAATGGAAAAATCGACATTGAACAAGCGCATTGGACACCGACAAGCTGGAAAACAAAAGGACAATTTTCCGGCATAGCCGTATTGCCTGGGGAGTTTACCGATTCGCAAGAAACACCCTTGCATTTGGGTGGCGACTGGGATCTTGCATCCGGCGCGCAATTAAATGGTCATTTAAAAATACAGCGGGAAAAAGGTGATTGGTTTCTTCCCGGTGAAAATCCACAACCGTTGCAGCTCGAAACGTTGCAGCTCAGTATGATTGCGCAGCGGGGAAAAATTTCTGCCAATTTTTTATCGGCCAGTCCGCTCATTGGCGACGCCAAAGCGCAAATCATGATTCCAACGCGCGAATCAGGCAATGGCTGGACATTTGCCAACAATGCCCCCTTGCAAGGTGTCGTTGATGCGCAAATCAATAACTTGAAGTGGATGAATCCATTGCTCAACGATGGAACCAGTCTGAACGGAAATCTGAAAATTGCCGCAACAATTATGGGTACACTCGATGATCCCAATTTTAATGGCACGATTTCCGGACAGCAATTAAGCGTTCTCATGCTCGAGCAAGGTATTCAATTGCAGCAAGGCAATCTTACCGCCAGTTTCCACGAAACCGATTTAAACATTCAGCGATTGCATTTTGTTTCGCCTCATGTGCCGGCTCCCGATGAACGTTTTTTCAAAGAGCTAAAGCTGAAAAATAATCATGGATCGGTGAATATTAATGGAAACGTAAGCCTGATCGGCAACAAAACCCAATTGAATTTTTCCATGGATGAATTTCAATTGGCTAGCAAAACCGATTACTGGATGGTGACATCGGGATCGGGACAAATCGTTTTCCAAGACAAACGCTTAAATGTTTCCGGAAACCTGCTGGCCGATGCCGGCCTGTTGCTTCAACCGCCGGAAGGACATCCAGAAGTATCGGACGATGTCGTCATTTACACTCCGGGAGCAGCCAAAAACAATCCACGTCAATCAAAACTATCGCTGTTGTCGGATATTACCTTCAATCTAGGCGAAAATTTTTACATCTATGCAGCAGGGCTGAAAGGCCGCTTAGCGGGCCAATTGCAAGTTCGAAATGACGAACACAATACCCTAAAAGCAAAAGGTAGCATTACCGCGCAAGATACAACCTATAAAGCGTATGGACAGGATTTGACGGTCAAACGTGGCATGGTCAACTTCAATGGTCCGATCGATGATCCCGGATTAAATGTGCTAGCCGTTCGCGAAGGATTGGAAGTGGTGGCTGGTGTGGAAATTTCCGGTACCGTGCGGCAACCACGCGTTAAATTAATTTCCACGCCGGATGTACCGGATAGCGAAAAACTCTCATGGATCGCGCTGGGTAGAAAACCCGATGCAAGCGGCGTCGACGCATCGGCGCTACTGACGGCAGCCAGCGCGATATTGGGTGGACAATCGGGAGGGGGCATTACCGATCAATTACGCAATGCCATTGGTTTAGATGAAATTTCGTTTAAACAAGCCGCGCCGGGTAGCTCGTTGACCGGTCAAATCGGAATCGTGGGTAAGCGTATCTCGTCACGCATTTACATCAGTTATGAGCGCAGCCTACTCACCAATACCATGGGCATCACCAAACTCACCTATAATTTAACGCGGAAAATTACCATTGTTACGCAAGCCGGCGAAGACAACGCAGCGGACTTGTTTTATACCTTACAGTTTGATTAATCAGGCGATGAGATTTTATCCAAGAAAACACTATGATTTAATGCGCCAAAAACTATAATACCTCGCATGAAACGAATTATTGTTAAAACATGACCGAAAATCAGGATCCTGAGGATAAAGCGCGTGATCAAATTGATAGCTTGCTGCAACAAGCTGGCTGGGATGTTCAATCCAACAAAAAAATTGATCTCAATACTGGGGAAGGTCAAGCGATACGAGAATACCAAACCGATGTAGGTCCCGCCGATTACGTACTGTTTGTCGCGAAGAAAGCGGTGGGTGTGATTGAAGCCAAGCGGGAAGAAGAAGGTCAGCGACTCACGGTGCACGAAACACAAACCGAAGGCTATGCCGCCGCTAAACTGAAGTGGATCAACAATAAGGAACCACTGCCTTTCCTGTACGAGAGCACCGGCATTATTACCCGCTTTACCGACGGTCGCGATCCCAAGCCTCGTTCGCGTGAAGTGTTCAATTTTCACCGCCCAGAAACACTGAAAGAGTGGATGTCGCAAGGTATCAGCCTGCGTCAACGGTTGCAGCAGATTCCGCTCTTGAATCCCAACCGTCTTCCGGCAAAAGAATTACACCTGCGCGATTGTCAAGAAATCGCCATTACCAATTTGGAAGCTTCATTCCAAGCAGGCCGTCCGCGCGCTCTGATTCAAATGGCTACCGGCGCGGGCAAAACGTACACTGCGATTACCGCAATGTATCGTTTGTTAAAATATGCGCATGCCAAGCGCATTTTGTTTTTGGTCGATACCAAAAATCTAGGCGAACAGGCCGAACAGGAAATGATGTCCTATGTGCCGCTCGACGATAATTGCAAGTTTACCGAGTTGTATAACGTGCAACGGCTTAAATCTTCTTTTGTCGCCAAGGATAGCCAGGTGTGCATCAGCACCATCCAACGCTTGTATGCCATCCTCAAAGATAAAGAACTGGACACCGCCGCCGAAGACATCAACCCCGCTGAGTTAAAACTTGGCAAGGAGCCGCTGCCCGTTGTTTATAACGAAAAAATCCCGCCGGAGTTTTTCGATTTCATTTTTATCGATGAGTGTCACCGCTCCATCTACAACCTATGGCTACAAGTGCTGGATTATTTCGACGCCAGCCTGATCGGTCTCACCGCCACGCCAGACAATCGCACTTATGGTTTCTTCAAGAAAAACGTGGTCAGTGATTACAGTCATGAAAAAGCGGTGGCCGATGGCGTGAATGTCGGCAATGAAGTTTATTTGATCGAAACGCAGATTACCCAGCAAGGCGCGCAAATCGCCGCCGCGCAATCGGTGGAAAAACGCGAAAAGCTGACGCGCAAGAAACGCTGGGAAATGCAAGACGAGGACGAAACCTATTCTGCGATCCAATTGGATCGCAGCATCGTCAACCCGGATCAAATCCGCACCGTGATTCGCACGTTTCGCGACAAACTACCGGAAATCTTTCCCGGGCGCCGCGAGGTGCCCAAAACGTTAATCTTTGCCAAAACCGATAGTCACGCCGATGACATCATCCAAACCGTGCGCGAAGAATTCGGCGAGGGCAATGCCTTTTGCAAAAAACTCACCTACAAAGCCGAGGAAGAACCCAAATCCGTGTTACAACAATTTCGCAATGAATATTACCCGCGTATCGCCGTCACGGTGGACATGATTGCCACCGGCACCGACGTTAAACCACTGGAATGTCTATTGTTTATGCGCGATGTGAAAAGTCGCAACTATTTCGAACAAATGAAAGGCCGTGGCACGCGCACCTTGGATCGAGACGACTTGAAAAAAGTAACGCCTTCCGCCGTCAACGCCAAAACGCACTATGTCATCATCGATGCTATTGGCGTTACCCGCTCACTCAAGACCGCCAGTCAACCGCTCATCACTAAACCGACTGTGTCACTCAAGGATTTGGCGATGAGCGTGATGATGGGCGCCACCGATGAAGACACCGTGTCATCGCTGGCCGGGCGTTTGGCGCGGCTCAGCAAGCAACTGGATGTCGATGAACAACGCCGCATCCGCGTCGCAGCGGGCGGATTGGATTTGAATCAACTCGTGAGTCAATTATTCAGCGCCATTGATGCCGACAACATCGAAGCGCGTGCGCTGGAACTGGCAAGATTACCCATCGGCACCAATCCTGGCGACGATAAACGCCAACAAGCACAACAGCAATTAGTGAACGAAGCCGCCACTGTGCTGAACGGTGAACTGGTTGAACTGATCGACAGCATCCGCCGCTACAAAGAACAAACCATCGACCACGACAACCTCGACACCGTGTTGCACGCCGGATGGGACAAAGAGGCCAGCAACCACGCACAGGCCTTCGTGGATGAATTTACCGACTACCTGAAAAGTCAGCGCGACCACATCACCGCACTCGCCATCTTCTTCGATCAACCCTACCGTCGCCGCGAAATTACCTACGACATGATCCGGCAGGTGCTGGACAAGCTCAAAACCGAGAAACCCAAACTCGCCCCGGTGCGTGTCTGGCAGGCCTACGCCCAGCTCGACAACTACAAGGGCCAACCCATTAGCGAACTCACCGCGCTGGTCGCGCTGATTCGCCGCACTTGCGGCATCGACGAAACTCTCACCAATTACGACGCCGTGGTGCGCCGCAACTTCCAGAACTGGATCATGAAGCACCACTCCGGCAGTGGCGACAAATTCAATGAAGCGCAGATGGACTGGCTGCGCATGGTGCGCGATCATATCGCCAATTCCTTCCACATCGAGCGCGACGACTTGGACATGGCACCGTTCGACGCGCAAGGCGGATTGGGGAAAATGCATCAATTGTTTGGAGCACGGATGGAGCCGTTGTTGGATGAATTGAATGAAGTGTTGGTGGGATGATGAAATCCCCCCTAGCCCCCCTTTTTCAAAGTGGGGAACTAAAAACGCAATTGCGGCGCTGGGTTGTCCTCACCCTTTGAAAAAAGGGGATTGAGGGGGAGAATTTATGGAACGCTACAATTCAAAACTAAAGGAACACTCCCGCACGCTCAGAACCAACATGACTGATGCTGAGCAAGCACTCTGGCATCGTGTGCGCCGCAAACAAATTCGAGGCGTGCAATTCTACCGTCAAAAACCGCTGCTCTCGTTCATCGTCGATTTTTATTGCCCAGCGGCAAAACTGGTGATCGAGCTCGACGGCAGTCAGCATTTTGAAACCGCCCATCAGGCCAAAGACCAAGAACGGGATGAGGCGCTGGCGGGCTTGGGTTTACATGTGCTGCGATTTGATAACCGCCAAGTGTTACTGGAAATGGATGCGGTATTGAATGTGATAGATGGAATGGTGAAGGAAAGACTATGAAATCCCCCTCGATCC
Organism: Nitrosomonas sp.; assembly: GCA_020890945.1. Lineage (GTDB taxonomy): Bacteria > Pseudomonadota > Gammaproteobacteria > Burkholderiales > Nitrosomonadaceae > Nitrosomonas. Next base: position 65,479 of record JAJHPK010000015.1, on the reverse strand, counting down.
CCCTTTTTCAAAGGGGGAGGCTGCAAACCAACGCGCCAGTTCCCCCCTTTGAAAAAGGGGGGCAAGGGGGGATTTGTCATTGTGTAATATGACGTTCATTGAATGAGGTATTGGTTGCGTGATGAGTGAAGTAATTCTGCCCAATGGTTGGACTCTTGCTACTATTGATGACTTAGTTGGTGTTCATGGTGTTTTTCGAGATGGTGATTGGATTGAAAGTAAAGACCAAGATCAAAACGGTCAGGTCAGACTTATCCAATTGGCGGACATTGGCGATGGAGAGTTTAAGGATAAGTCTTCTCGATTTCTGACACCTGAAAAAGCCGCCGAACTAAACTGCACGTTCTTGGAAAATGGAGATATTTTAGTTGCACGAATGCCTGATCCTCTTGGTCGTGCCTGTTTGTTTCCGTTGCAAGGGAATAAGAAGTTTGTCACCGTCGTAGATGTTTGCGTAATCCGTTTTGGACACAATCTGATGGATGTGAGGTACTTCATGTATGCCCTCAATTCGCCAGCATCTCGCAAAAATATCAGCGACCATCAGACTGGATCAACACGAAAAAGAATCTCCAGAGGGAATCTCTCAACCGTACATTTCCCCATTGCGCCACTCCAAGAACAACACCGCATCGTCGCCAAAATTGAGGAGCTTTTTTCTGAGCTGGATAAGGGCATAGAATACCTGAAAACCGCTCAGGCGCAGCTCAAGGTGTATCGCCAGGCGTTGCTGAAACATGCTTTCGAAGGCAAACTCACTGCGCAATGGCGCGAGCAACATCGTGCCAAACAATCCGTCGCCCCCGCGAAGGCGGGGGCCCAGCCTTTGAATGACATGGATTCCAGCTCCACGCCTTCGCGGGGGCTGGCACTGCACGAGAATGACGAACCACTCGAAACCGCTGCTGACTTGCTCGAGCGCATCCAACAAGAACGCAAACAACGCTACCAACAACAACTCACCGACTGGGAAGCCTCCGACAAGCAAGGCAGCAAACCCAAGCCCCCGAAATCCCTACCGCCACTCACCGCCGAAGAACTAGCCGAATTTCCCGAACTGCCGGAGGGATGGGGGTGGTGCAAATTGGGTGACTTTATTTCTTCGATAGATGCTGGAAAAAGCTTTAAGTGTGACGAGCGCGAACCTCGTGCAGATGAAATCGGAGTAGCGAAGGTGAGCGCAGTGACTTGGGGCGAATATGACGAATCGGAAAGTAAAACATGCACTGATTCTTCGAAAGAAAACGAAACCTATTTAATTCGGAGTGGAGATTTCCTTCTGAGCCGGGCAAACACCATTGATCTAGTTGGCGCCTGCGTTATCGCAAGAAAGGTAATCAAAAAAATAATGCTGAGCGATAAAACGCTTCGTATTGTATTTGAAGGTTTTTCACAAGAATACTTCCTTCAGTATTTGCGAAGCCGTATAGGACGCAACCAAATCATGCAGCTATCGACTGGCAATCAGGAATCCATGCGTAACATTGGGCAAGATAGAATTCGTTCAATAGCTGTGCCGATTTGCTCAAGATTAGAAGCTGAAATAATTATTGGAGGCCTTGCATTAAAGCTTTCCGAAGCCGACCAACTCGACCAAACCCTCACCACCGCTTTGCAACAAGCCGAAGCCCTGCGCCAGTCCATCCTGAAAAAAGCCTTCTCCGGCCAGTTGGTGCCGCAAGATCCAAACGACGAACCTGCTTCGGAATTGCTGGCGCGTATTAAGGCGGAACGGCTGGCCTCTCAGGGCAATGTGGTTGTCCGCCGCAAGAGGGGGCGAAGTTAACGGTGATTGCTGGTTGATCTCGTCATTTCCGTACAATGCCAGCCCTTGCGAAGGCGTGGGGCGGGAATCTATATTACTCTGAAAATCTGGATTCCCGATTAGAATCGTCTCGGGAATGACCGAAATGACGAGGGAATGACCGAAATGACGAGGGAATGACGGAAGTGACGAGGGATGACGGATGTGACGGGAAGTGAAGGACGTGATGAGGAGTAACGGATGTGATGAGGGGTGACGGGTGTAACGAAGGTTGATGGTTGTAACAAGGAATGGCGGTGTGTGATGAGGAATGATTGATGAATAAAGCTGTGTCGGCGGGGGCCTGTGAATAATGCGAAAGATGGTTTGGATGTGAGCGTTTGACTGGAGTTGCATCATGGAAAAACAGCCTGCGGTTTATATTCTGGCGAGCGGATACAACGGCACGTTGTACATTGGGGTAACCAGTCACTTAATTCAGCGGGTTTGGCAGCATAAACAGGATTTGGTTGAAGGGTTTACCAAGAAATACGGTGTTTATTTCCTGGTTTATTATGAAATACATGAAGAAATGCGGGCAGCAATTCAACGCGAGAAGCAACTTAAAAAATGGAATAGGCAATGGAAAATAAATTTGATCGAGAAGATGAACCCGGCATGGAAAGATTTATGGAAAGAATTGGCATGAGTAAGATTGCCGTAGTTCGTCATCCCCAAGTGTTTTTATCGGGGATCGGGAATGTTAACCAGCTAGAGACTGGATTCCCGATTCAAATCGTCTCGGGAATGACGGAAGCGTTGAATACTGATTTGCTGAGGGTCTCGGCGTGAACGCAACCGCATCGATCGTTTCCAAGGTCTGGAGTTTTTGTACTACGTTGCGCGACGATGGCGTGGGGTACGGCGACTACTTGGAGCAGCTCACGTATCTGATCTTTTTGAAAATGGCGGATGAATACAGCCAGCCGCCGTATAACCGTCAAGTCGGCATTCCCGCCGAATATAATTGGCAAAGCCTGAAAACCAAGCGTGGTGCGGAGTTGGAGGTGCATTATGTGGCGCTATTGCAGGAGTTGGGTAAACTGCCGGGGATGCTGGGGCAGATTTTCACCAAGGCGCAGAACAAGATTCAGGATCCGGCCAAGTTGTACCGCTTGATCGATATGGTCAACGAAACCCAGTGGGTGACGATGGGCGCGGATGTGAAAGGCGATATTTACGAGGGATTGTTGGAACGCAATGCGGAAGATACTAAATCCGGGGCAGGACAATATTTTACGCCACGCGCTTTGATTAAAGCGATGGTGGCGTGTATGCGACCAGAGCCGGGCAAGAGTATTGCCGATCCGGCGTGCGGCACGGGCGGTTTCTTTTTGGCGGCGTATGATTTTCTGGTGGCCGAACATGCGCTGGATAAAACGCAGAAAGCGTTTCTGAAACACGACACGTTTTACGGTAATGAGATTGTCGCCAATACGCGGCGCTTGGCGTTGATGAACATGTTTTTGCATAACATCGGCGAGATCGACGGCGACAGCATGATTTCCCCGAACGATGCACTGGTAGCGGATTCCGGCAAACGCTTCGATTATGTGTTGGCGAATCCACCGTTTGGCAAGAAGAGCGCGATGAGTTTCACCAACGAGGAAGGCGAGCAGGAAAAAGACGAGCTGACCTACAATCGGCAGGATTTCTGGGCTACGACGTCGAACAAGCAACTCAATTTCGTGCAGCATATCCGTACCATGCTGAAAACGACTGGACGGGCTGCGGTCGTGGTGCCAGATAATGTACTGTTCGAGGGCGTTGCGGGTGAAACAGTGCGGCGGAAATTACTCGAAACCACGGATTTGCACACTATTTTGCGGTTGCCCACCGGTATTTTCTACGCCAATGGCGTAAAAGCGAACGTGTTGTTTTTCGATAACCGTGAAGCGAGCAAGGAAGCATGGACCCAGGAAGTTTGGTATTACGATTACCGTACGAATATCCACCACACGCTGAAAAAGAAAGCATTGCAATTTGAGGATTTGCAGGATTTCATCGCTTGCTACCACCCGCAAAACCGTCACCAGCGGCGGGAAACTTGGAGCGAGCAAAACCCGGAAGGCCGTTGGCGCAGATACGGCTTCGATCAAATTATGATGCGCGATAAAATCAGTCTGGATATTTTTTGGATCAAGGATAAGAGTTTGTCCGATCTGGATAATTTGCCGGAACCGGATGAATTGGTTTTAGAGATCATCGATAATTTAGAATCCGGTTTAAACAGTTTCAAAGAAATTGCCGCGCGGTTAAAACTTTAAAAAGAACTTTAACTGGATTTTTAAGAGTAAGCTTCTGTCTTTAAAAGACAGCGGCACGTTTTTATAATCAATAGCGATTCATCTGAATGATATGGCCTTCATCGATAATAAAATTCCGCCTCCAATCATTGCTGCGATATGCGCAGCGCTCGCTTGGCAGATATCGCAGCTCACACCGGAGCTGACCCTGCTATGGGAACCCCGCATGGTTGTTGCAATTGCAATCGGTTTGCTCGGTTTGACATTGGATATGGTGAGTCTTCTAGCCTTTAGACGGGCGGATACCACCTTTAATCCTCTGTCCCCAGAGAAAGCCAATACCGTGGTGCAGGGGGGTATTTATCGATTGACACGTAACCCCATGTATCTTGGCCTTGCTTTAATATTATTCGGTTTTTGTATTTATCTTGGCAATCCTCTTTCGATTCTGGCAGTGATCGCCTTCATTGCCTACATCACGCGGTTTCAGATCATTCCAGAGGAACGCGCACTCACAGAAAAATTTGGACAATCTTATATACAATACCGTAACAGCGTGAGACGGTGGCTATGAGGTTTTCCGGCAGAATTAGATCGTTGGTTTATGGATACTTTTGCGGAATTGGATGAAAACTACACGGTTATTGGTTAACCAGCGGAGTACTAAATTATTCTTAATACCAATAGCATCGAATTAGTCAGCATGAGTTTTCGGAATACGATGTAACACGTCGAATCCATAAAGGGAATTTTTTGAAGTGGATTGATCAACTTGTGATTTCCTTTTTAATGTTGTGTGAGGGTTTCTAAAAAATAGTTGTCGCGATATTAATAACGATGAATTGTTAAGGGTTGTGGCGCAGACTGCTATGAATACCGAATTTCATAGAGCGTCAAAAATAGTTATTGATTTTTATTTGGAGCGATTTTTGATTGCAACTACAAATTAATTAACTCATTAGCATTTTTTAAGTCAAATCCACCTGATGCTTTCTTGCGTTAATCTGTATCCATTGTTTTGTATGTGAGAAATCTCACATTAATTGAAAGACCATCTACCTATAATTCCTCTGCTTTACTGTCATTCTGAAGTTTTAACCTAGTTCCTTAAAAAGGACATTCTTTGGGGCAGTTAAGTTATTTAATTCACAAATTATAGCGGAGGGATATTCAATGAGAATTAAAGATGGCAATTATTTGTTTACGTTGTTTTTGATGATTTTTTTTACTTTATTTGCGCAAGCGAGTAAGGCTGAAACAATTATTACAAAATGGAACGATGCGGCTTTGGAAGCGATACGTGTCACACATCCAGGTCCTCCAATTGTGGCGAGGGCATTAGCGATTACACATACTTGTATGTTTGATGCTTGGACGGCCTATGACAAAAATGCAAAAGGCACGCAACTGGACAATCATCTACGACGCCCCGAAAATGAGCATACCATGGCTAATAAATCAAAAGCGGTTAGCTATGCTGCTCATCGATGTTTATCAGATCTTTTTCCTTCGCAAACATCAAGTTTTGATTCTTTGATGAATACGTTGGGATATAACCCAAACGATAATTCAACTGATCTGAATACGCCGACAGGTATTGGTAATGTTGCAGCGGCAGCCGTGTTGGAGTTTCGTCATCAAGACGGCTCCAATCAAAAAGGTGAGTTGAATGGAGGCGCGCCTTATAGCGATTACACGGGATATGTTCCTGTCAACACGCCGACAGCTATTGTTGATCCTAATCGTTGGCAACCTTTGCAGATTGGCGCTAACATTCAATCTTTTATCGCGCCGCACTGGGGAAAAGTTAAACCTTACGCACTGAAATCTGGCTCACAATATCGTAAGAAAATTCCACCTCCTGCAAATTACACTACCGATGCTGAACGATATCGTATTCAAGCACAGCAAGTTGTTGATTACGCAGCCAATCTAACCGACGAGAAAAAAGTAATTGCTGAATACTGGGCGGATGGCCCTTCGTCTGAGTTACCGCCAGGACATTGGACTCTTTTTGCAACCCATGTATCAGAGCGCGATTCGCATAACATCGATCAAGATGTGAAAATGTTTTTTGCGCTGACCAATGCGATTTTTGATGCGAGCATCGTTTCTTGGGATGCAAAACGGTATTTTGATTATGTGAGACCAGTCACTGCTATTCACTTTTTATTTGCTGGACAACAGATTCCTTCTTGGCAAGGACTCATCGATGGCGCCAATTGGAAGCCGTATCAAGCTGAAAGCGTCGTTACTCCGCCATTTCCTGAATATTTTTCCGGTCACAGTATCTTTAGTGCCGCTGGCGCAGAAACGCTCAAATTGATTACTCAAAGCGATCATTTCGGTCACAAAGTCGTGATTCATGCAGGATCCTCTCGGGTTGAACCGGGAGAAGTTCCAGCAAAGGATTTAACTTTGTATTGGGCAACTTTCTCCGATGCAGCCGATGAAGCAGGCATATCAAGACGTTATGGTGGAATACATTTCATCGACGGTGATTTGAATGCGAGATCTTTTGGTCGCGTAGTTGCACAAAATGCCTGGAAAAAGACAGTTAAGTATTTTAATGATAAAAAATACGCTGTTAAGGATGAAACAAAAAATGAAGATTAGAGGTTTTCATTAATGAGATATCCAAGCTTTGTGGAATATATTGGGTTAATTTTTTCCGCAAAGCTTGGGTAGATGTTGCAAGACAATACATTGAAAAAGTTACTTCACTTTTAAGGAGAATAACCCATGGTAAGAAGTATTTTTATAGCAACGATAAGTTTATTCTTTTGCTTTTCTGTACAAGCGAAAGAGGTTGAAAAAGAAGATGGTGAACGGCTGATTTTAAATCTCGTGGGAACCGGGAAAATGTATGAAAGTACTGTTCCAGATATTGATGGTGATGGCGTAGACGATAGAGCCATGTGCTTTGACGTCAATGTGTTCAATGCAAAAAAAAATAAAATGATTGGACGGGGCACCGATTGTTTGGCGATGGTAACACCAACGGATGCTGGCGTTGCATTAGTGGGAACCACCTATTTTAATTTACCAGATGGGAAATTAGTTACCCGGGGGAAAACTTCTGTACAGCCGGTGTTTCATCCCACTACGACACCACGCGGTCAATCCATCACACATATAACAGGAGCATCCAGTAATGGTAATTCCGTTGTCGACGGCACGGGTCGTTTTGCAAATGCAAATGGCACAGTTCGTTTATCTGGTATGGTGAATATGGAAAAATTTCTTGGCAATGTAGGCGATCCCATTACATTTGATTGTTTATTTGTCATTGATTTGAACCACAAGAACCACGACTAGTTTTTAAAGATAAAAAGGCTCTTACTACTAAATTTTCTATCGATAGTAGCAATAGAGCCTTTTTTATCGAGTTAAAAATCCTTTGTTCAATCTGTTGCTAGCCAAATTCCGTAGGAAATTCTTGCTTGTCTGGATACGGATATAACACATTGAGTGCCATGCTTTTCCCGGGTTTTTGTACGATACGCACGTGTTCTCTCCTGAATAAGCGTGCGTGTTGTAACCCACAGGAATGCGCAATCATATTGATTTCTTTATTGACGTTTTTAGCATAATTTGCAACGCGAAGGTACTTCTCTTCAACGACAAGGCCGTTTTGTAGGCGTTGATCATGAGTCGTAATTCCCGTGGGACAAGTATTGAGATGGCAGCGGAGTGCTTGAATACAACCCAATGAGAACATGAAGCCACGTGCACTGTTGACAAAATCCGCGCCCGCACATAGTGCCCAGGCTGCGTCGGCAGAAGTCACTAATTTCCCGGCTGCGACAACATAAATACGCTGCTTTAAACCGGATTGCATTAACGCATTGATTACACGAGGTAAGGCTTCTGCAATCGGTAAACTCACATGATCCATCAATGCTTGGGGAGCTGCACCGCTGCCGCCTTCACCGCCATCAATCGTCAAAAAATCCGGTGCATAGTCTAATCCTTTGCGGTTAATGTAATCGCACAGCTCATTGATGAACTGCCATCCACCAATCGCCGTTTTAACACCGACCGGTCTACCCGTGAGTTCACGCAGAATGCGTATCTTATCAAGCAGATCTTCAATATTATGAATGTCGACATGTCGATTAGGACTTTTTGAATCATGATACGCTGGGATGCCGCGGATATGAGCGATTTCCTCAGTGACTTTGCAAGCGGGCAATAATCCGCCTTTGCCAGGTTTGGCGCCTTGAGAAAGTTTGATTTCAAAAGCTTTGACTACTTGACTGAGTTCTTTCGCGCGCTCTTTTGAGAAATTGCCGTTTTGGTCGCGAATGCCGTATTTGGCAGTGCCAATTTGCATAATGATGTCGCAGTTGCCTTCTAAATGATACGGAGATAATCCGCCTTCACCGGTATTTAACCAACATCCGGCGTGTGCCGCACCAAGCGATAAGGCGCGAACCGCCGGTTTTGAAATGGCGCCGTAGCTCATGCCGCTGATGTTGATGATCGATTTTGCTTCAAAAGGGTGTTCGCAATAGCCTTGACCGATATGTAATGAAGGCGTGGGTAATTGATCTTCTTCTAAAATGGGAAATGCTGCATTGACAAAGATAATTGCACCGGGCCGGTTAAGATCGTTAGTAGATCCAAATCCAATCGTACTGCTTTTATCTTTCGCCACTTTATAAATCCAACTGCGGGTAGCGCGATTGAAAGGCAATTCATCCCGATCGTTCGCAAAAAGGTATTGCCGAAAGTATTTTCCTTGTCTCTCAAAAAGATAACGAAGTCTTCCGATGAGGGGGTAATTGCGTAAGACGGAGTGTTTTTTTTGAGTAACATCTTGAATAAACCAAAATACCAGCACACCAATAATAAAAACACCTAACATTGAAGCCGCTGTATGGATGATAAGGTTGAAAGCGTTAAGCATTTAAATTCCTTTGTGGTTTTCTAATTCAATTTGGTAACAGGCAATTTTGTTATTCGGTTACCAGCATGCCGGCGATTCGAGAATATTGGATTAAGGTGAGGTGTACTATAATTCTAACAATTCAATGTTAAGGTAGCGAGAAATTGATAGATTTACAGTCGGAAATTAATAGTAACGTGCAAAGTGCTTTAAGGGAAGATCTAAGTGACATTGGTGATCTAACAGTATCCCTGATTCCAGAAGAAAAAAGATTGCGAGCTGAAGTCATCACGCGCGAGGATGCTATCCTGTGTGGTACGCAATGGTTTGATGCGTGTTTTTTAGCGTTATCACCTGAGATTGAAATCAATTGGTTTGCGCGTGACGGTGATCGCGTTCGGTGCAATGAAAAACTTTGTGACATTCAAGGAAGAGCTCGTGCAATTCTGACAGCAGAACGTTCAGCATTAAATTTTTTGCAAATGTTATCTGCTGTGGCTACGCAAACGAAATGCTTTGACGATGAGGTTGCCGGTACCGCAGCAAAAATTGTCGATACTCGTAAAACATTACCGGGTTTACGCATTGCACAAAAATATGCAGTCAAGTGTGGCGGAGGTATCAATCATCGGTTAGGTTTGTACGATGGTATTCTCATTAAGGAAAATCACATCATCGCGGCTGGAGGAATCGCAGCGGTCGTTAAAAAAGCACAAATAATTTCGGCCTCCGCAGCTTTTGTTCAAATCGAAGTCGAGACACTCGCAGAGTTAGAACAGGCTTTAAATGCCGGAGCAGAAATGATTTTATTGGACAATTTTACCTTGGATCAGATCAGGCAAGCTGTAAGCATGACTCAGCGGCATTCCGATAAAAAAATTCTTCTGGAAGCGTCGGGCAATGTAACCTTGCAAAATGTTCGTCAATTGGCTGAAACGGGTGTTGATCGTATTTCAATTGGCGGTTTAACAAAAAACATTCAAGCCATTGATTTGTCCCTAAGATTATATGATTTGTAATTTATTATTCGTGCAATTCATGCAAGCATTTAAATTAGTAACGACTGAATTATTAAAAGACATCCTTCCTTGTTAAGGAATTTCGCTGTCGACAAACAATTTTAGCGGAGTAGTTGCATTGAGGGTAAGCGCACTTTTTGACCATGTACCATAGAACGTGGCATTGATGAATTTTTTGACGCTGCTAGCGACATCGACAAAAAAATGTTGCGGAGTCATTACGCAATTGGTGCATCCTGGACAATGGTCATCACAAAAACTGCAATGAAAATAGACTGGTGAATAGCCACAAGGTCCCCAACTATATTTTTTATCGACACGGTAGAAAGCACGATGATTTTGGCTGCGCAAATAGGCTGCTTTAGCGGCGTTATTTTTATCAACAAAGCACGTTGTAACATCGAATCCCCAGTAAAGTGCGGGTAAATTGACATAACCGGCATTGTTGGCATTGTAAGGGTCAATGCTAAAAATTGCATCAGCTTGCGTTAAACTGTTGGCAATTGCATCTTGTGCAGCTTGCCCACCAGCGGAATGCCCGCCCATGACCCAGTGAGTAACACTGCTACAAATTGATCCACCGAGCCAACTGCTTAAATTGGATTTAACATCGTTTGCTAACGCGGCGTATTGGGTAGCACTGGTTTTGGTCATGTTTCCCGGTGCATGATCCATAATGACGGTAACGTAACCCTGAAGAATTAATTCTTCAGACAGCTTGTCGTAGCTTGAAATATTCATGGCTGTGCCTACTGCAAGCAGTATGGCGTCACAGTTTGACGGTGTCGCGTTGGAATAGTGAATGCGTACTTGGCCAGTGGATAGGGTTTTGTCAATATAATCCGCCATTGCATGATGCGCATAGAAAAATAATGCAATAGTGAAAAATATAAATTTCAGTGACAGAGAAGGTTTTAAGTGGTTATGCATGATGAAATTCCTTCATGATAATTGCGTTAACAAGAAAGAGATTGGTCACTCATTCTCGTGGCCGATTGCAAAATGATCCAATTCAAAGTAACGATAATTTCATTATAAATAGACTATCGTGATACTTATTGATGTCAACAAGCCATCTTTTATAAGGCTTTTTAATGAATTGATTGTGTTATTGGAAGTTATAATCGCGACCCGCTGAAGCTGATGCCTGTCCCACCAATTCCGCTGTCATATGCTGCGAAAAGTGAGGGTAGTTTAAGTTCTGAAGGATTTTTCACGCGAAAATTTTTCAAAGGGTAGGATATATATGGAAAGAGGTGCCGGAAAAATGGGTTATCGTTAATGCCGATGCTTAGATAACCCATAATTACGTTACAAATATTCAGCTATTGTCTGAAGTGACAAATTAGAATCTATTATTTATGAGAAAGTCTTACAGTACCAGCGCTGTCAAGATATTTGCCCAGACGTTTTGCTAAATATACTTCTTTGACGTCAGTTGTAGTACTGGTTTTTGTTTCTAGTCCAACACCGCAATCATAAAGTTGAGCATCTAAAATCGAAATGCGAGTGTTATGATTTTCATTGATCTTTTTGGCATCAAAATTTGCAAATGTATTGGCAGCGCCTTTAGCTGTATCGATAACTACTGTCCCATCAGGCAGAGTAATAACGACGCGCCCGTTAGCAATCAAACCTGCGGTTGCAGTAGCTTCAGTAAGTAACGTATTGTAAGTTGCGCTATCCTTGACGGCACTGAGTTTGGTTATGAGAGTTGTAATTTTTGCAGATGTCAGAATGGCGTTCATCGTTGAGTAAGGTGCTTGAGTCATCAACGTTTGAACTTGGGGTGCGCAGGCAGCTATTGCACTCAAGCTGACTAGAAATGATAAAGTAACGGTTAACATTGCGAGTGAGGCTTTTTTCATTTTAAATCTCCATTAAAATAATTAAGAATTTGAAACAATTGATTAACACCAAACACTCATGCCGATGCGTAGTGTTAAGCATCCAAGCTAAAACTGAAATAGCAATGAATACGAGTCAAAGCTTAGCAAGCGATAATGACAAACTGGTGTCATGAAAATTTCAATTCAGTGAAGTTTTTGTGAATTAATAGAATGAGTTAAGATATCTTGCGCAATCTGTAAATCATTAGAAACCACATTCTTATTATGTTTGACAAGAAGGTTTATCGTAGGTAGATTGGAGCGATATAAAGAAAAGAAAATGTTTTTAATCGTAATAAGTTTTACAATCTTTTCAGGATGTTTGATTGCAAGGATATTTTGAACAACCTGCCATATCAACAGTCCACTTTATTAATAGCCTGTCAGAGCCTTTTATTTTTAAACCCAAGGCATGATGGAATTTTTGTTTTTTTATGGATTATTCGAGTATGTCCGAAGCAGCAATAGTGACACAAACCAATTCAAGTGACTGTGAGCAGCCTACTAGTACTAGCACTGATAATAACAATGCAGGGGGAAATACAGCTCAGTTAAGCGCCAAAGAGATTGCAGAATTGAATGAACGTTATCGTTCACTCAATTTTGAGGAGCGCTTGCACAAGTTATATACCGATTTTCAACCGGAAAAAGTGATGGTAACTTCTTCTTTTGCCGCAACATCGGCTTATTTCTTGCACATTATTTCGCGTATTCGCCCTGAACAAGTGATTTTCTTTATTGATACCGGTTTCCATTTTCCTGAAACATTAATGTACCGGAACTATTTGACCAAACTTTTTCACTTGAGCGTGCAAGATGTTAAGGCGGATGCGTATCAACACGAATACAGCGTTAAGGAAAAGTTGTATCAAACCGATCCGGATTTTTGTTGTACGATCAATAAGATCAATCCGTTGGAAGAAATCAAGCCGAATTATCATGTCTGGGTTTCCAGTTTAATGCGCTGGCAGACCGATCATCGTGCTGGATTGGATATTTTCGAGGAACGCAGAGGGATTATTAAATTCAATCCTATGATTGACGTGACGCGGGAAGAGCGCGATGCTTATATTCTCGAACATAAGCTGCCGTTTCATCCGTTAGTGGAAGAAGGCTATTCCTCTATCGGATGTACTCATTGCACGGTAAAAGGAGAGGGCCGCAGCGGTCGTTGGGTAGGTAAACCGAAAACCGAGTGTGGTTTGCATTTGTAAACGGTAAAAAATACTAGAAGAGTTTTTCTGACTCTTCTAGTTAAGCGTTCATTGACTGGTTAACTGCTTAAACTTATTTTCCATCGCGTGAATGAGCGCCGATTGTATGCCGGGTTCCCAAACCGAGTGTCCGGCGTCATCAATAACAATATATTCCGCTTGTGGCCATGCCTGATGTAAATCGTCTGCGCTGATGATCGGGCATACTGCGTCATAACGTCCCTGAACAATCGTTGCGGGAATGTTATGCAGTTTATGAACATTGTTCAATATTGAATTCTCAGGCAAAAAAATGTTGTGCGTGAAATAGTGCGCTTCCATGCGGGCAAGTCCCAACGCAACGGTATCGCTGGCGAAATAATTGACAACAGATGGATTAGGCAGCAATGTTGAACAGGAGCCTTCGTAAATGCCCCAACTACGCGCGGCAGGCATGTGAATCTCTGGATCGGAGTTAAGCAAGCGTTGATAATAGGCTGCTAGAATATCGTGACGCTCATCTTCCGATAATGGTTCTACTAATTTTCGCCATGCTTCGGGGAAAAGATTACGTAATCCATAAAGAAACCAATCGATTTCTGATTTCCGGCACAGAAAAATTCCACGCAAAATAAGCCCTAAGCAACGTTCCGGGTGCGCTTCAGCATAAGCAAGCGCCAATGTGCTGCCCCATGAGCCGCCAAAAACAAGCCAATGATCTATTCCTAGGTGCTGACGTAAAAATTCTAAGTCGTTAATTAAATGGATCGTTGTGTTGTCGTGAATTTCTCCTAGCGGTGTTGAGCGACCAGCCCCTCTTTGATCGTAAATGACAATGCGATAATATGATGGATCGAAAAGCCGTCGATGCGCAGGTGAAGAACCCGCTCCCGGTCCGCCGTGTAGAAATACGACTGGAACGCCATTGGGGTTGCCGGATTCTTCCCAATACATCGTATGTATCGAATCAAGTAGTAGAAAACCTTGTCGGAAAGGCTGAATTTCAGGATATAAAGAATGTTGTGAATGATGATTCATTGTCGTGAAGTGAGCCAAATTAATGAGATGTGTATTGTAATAGCAAAAAACATGGCAAATATCACTGAGTTTGGAACTTAAATTTTTTAGACTGCTGTTATATTGGTAGCTATTTGCTATATTGATTGTTATAGGATATTACATGGCAGGCACGCTACTAAAAGAACAACAAATTTCAATGTTAAGAGAGGAAATAGAAATTTTAATGGATGAGCGCCAAAGTTTGCTGGATGCGGCTGGTGCTGCGGCTGTTTTTGTGGCAAGCCTGGATAGCGCTAAATTGCCCAGATCGGCATATCGTGCGGCTAAATTGCTGGCGCGTTTTCTCAATAGCTTACCCGATGAAACATTGCAGGATGCTTTGGAGAAAGTCAATGGGAAGTCAGCACACTGATGACCGAGTCCGAGCAATGTGTTCCTTCAACCAAACCTAAAGTCGGACTGGTTTTGACCGGTGGAGGGGCTCGGGCTGCTTATCAAGTAGGTGTTCTAAAGGCCATTTCTGAATTAATACCGGACAAAACGCGTAATCCTTTTCCTGTGGTATGCGGTACCTCGGCAGGTGCTATCAATGCGGCAAGCGTCGCTGTTTCTGCCAGTAATTATGCTGAAGGCGTGAATAAATTAGAGGCGGTTTGGTCTAATTTTCATGTTAATCAGATTCATCGAGCGGATTTTGTAGGTGTTGCGCAAAACTTATTACGATGTATGTTTTCGCTCGTGTCGAGCAACTACGGAAAATCTCGCGCAATTTCCTTATTGGATAATGCCCCTTTGCAAATGTTATTGCGCAGTAAATTTTCCTTTCGTTCGATTCCTTATTGTATTCGCGCGGGGGCATTGCATGCGGTAGGACTGACGGCGTGGGGATACACTTCGGGAGATTCGGTGACATTTTATCAGGCAGCGAAAGAAGTCAAATCATGGCGAAGAGCGCAACGAGTCGGAGTTCCAGTGCGACTTGGTGTTGAACACATGTTGGCATCCTCTTCGATACCTTTTATTTTCCCAGCCGTAAAACTGAATCGCGAGTATTTTGGTGACGGATCAATGCGGCAGTTGGCGCCGATAAGCCCTGCTTTGCATTTAGGAGCGGATAAAATACTCGTGATCGGGGTACGCAGAGCGATATTGGATGAACCGCACAGAGAGCAAGTAGCGGGTTATCCGCCATTTGCGCAAATCGCAGGTCATGCATTCAACAGTATTTTTGTCGATAGCTTGGATGTGGATTTGGAACGGTTGCTACGAATCAACGAAACGGTCAAACATGTCTCTCATGAATTATTAAAAGAAAAAAATATTCCTCTACGTCCAATTCGGGCAATGATGATCGCGCCAAGTCAGAGCATTAATCAAATTGCGAAAAAGTATACGCATACTTTACCTTGGGTGATGCGCAATTTGTACCGTGCAGTTGGAGCAACGGGGACGAACGGGTTAACACTGTTAAGTTATGTATTATTTGAATCTGCTTTTTGCCGTGACTTAATAGAGCTAGGTTATTACGATACATTACAACAGCGTAATGAATTATTGAATTTTTTGGATGTGGAAAGAGATACGGATAGGACGCATCATGATGTTAACAACAATCACTAAATCAATAGGAAAAATAAATGAGTTTTGATGATCCGCAATTTTGGATTGCAGTGCTGCAAATTATCGCAATTGATATTGTATTAGGAGGTGACAATGCGGTGGTTATTGCCTTGGCGTGCCGCCGCCTGCCTGAGGATCAGCGGAAACTAGGGATTTTCTGGGGTGTTTTTGGCGCTATCGCATTGAGAGTGGTACTCATCTTCTTTGCTTTAAGCTTGCTGGCCATTCCGTATTTAAAAATTGTCGGCGCCGCATTATTGTTATGGATTGGCGTCAAATTATTGCAACCTGAATCAGAAGGCGAACATGAAATTGATGCCAGCACGACGTTGATCGGTGCTATCAAAACTATTATTGTTGCTGATGCCGTGATGAGCTTGGATAATGTGATTGCCATTGCAGGTGCGGCAAAAGATGAAATGGGATTAGTTATATTTGGTTTGATAATTAGCGTGCCGATAATCGTTTGGGGCAGTCAATTGGTGATGAAATTGATGGAACGTTTCCCAGTAACGATTGCTATTGGTGCTGGATTATTGGGTTGGATTGCTGGCGACATGCTGGTTTCCGATGTGGCGACAAAAGAATGGGTCGATGCTCAAGCGGGTTATTTGCGCTGGATCGCGCCGGCCGTTGGTGCATTGACCGTGGTTGCTGTGGGGAAGGTGCTTGCAAACAGGCAAAAAACCAAGCAAATGCCTATTGTTGATTTAGTTGATGATCCAGCAACCAAGAAAAAATAATTAATCTTTTACAATTTTTGAGAAATATAGCATGTTGAAAATTTTGTTACCCGTCGATGGTTCTAAAAATTCTGATAAAGCAATCGTAGAATTCATGAAGTTATTGAATTGGTACAAAGAAATGCCAGAAATTCATTTATTGACCGTTCAAGTGCCATTGAGTGGTAATATTTCGTCGTATATCAGTGCAACGGATATCAAACAGTATCATCAAGAAGAAGGCCTAAAAAGCCTCGAAAATCCCCGCAAATTGCTCGATCAAGCAGGGGTTACTTACCAGTATCATATTACGGTGGGAGACCCAGCAGAAATGATCGTGCGTTTTGCGACAGAACAAAAATATGACCAAATCGTCATGGGGCCACGTGGTAAAGGAAATATCGAAGGTTTATTACTGGGGTCAGTGACCAACAAGGTGATGCAATCGGCAACCATGCCTGTGTTACTGGTTAAATAATTTGTTTTGTATGAGGCAAGAATCGATTGAAACTCAGAACGCTGGGGTGCAGCGGCGGTATCGGCAGTGGCGAACAAACCACGGCTTTTTTACTGGACGATGACATTCTCATAGACGCCGGAACCGGCGTCGGCAATTTGCGCATGGACGAGATGATCAAGATTGATCATATTTTTATCACGCACGCGCATCTCGATCATGTTGTTTATATTCCTTTCTTGGTGGATACGGTGGGTTATGTCCGTAACAAGCCAATCATTCTTCACGTCACGGAAGCGACGCGTGAAGTTTTGCAATCTCATTTGTTCAATTGGCACTTGTGGCCCGACTTTACTAAAATTCCCGATCAACGCAAGCCATATATGCGCTATGAAATTATCACGGTGAATGAAACGGTAAATTTGCAAGGCCGTAAAATAACGCCATTACCTGCCAATCACGTGGTGCCAACGGTGGGTTATCGATTGGACTCGGGGCGTTCCAGTTTGGTTTTTACATCCGATACAACCACCAATCCTAAATTCTGGCCTATCGTCAACAAAATTGAAAATCTGCAATATCTCATTGTTGAATCAGCTTTTTGTGATCAAAAGAAAGATATCGCCATACGGTCCAAACATTATTGTCCTAGTTTGTTGGCCGAGGATTTGAAAAAATTTAAAGGTAATGCTGAGCTTTATATTACTCACTTGAAACCGGGTGAAGTGGATATGACGATGAATCAGATTCAAGAAATCATCCCACAATTTAATCCGCGCCAGTTGCACAATAATCACACGTTTGAGTTTTAACGAACTCGGAGGCTATCCCATGAGAACATCGTCTACTCCGTCAAAAAACAATGGTTCGGCTGCAACGATTGCGGATAAGGTATCTGAAAAAGATTTTTCCAAGGCATTGCAACCGTTGATCAATAAAATTCTTGCGGCTGAGAGCCTGGATGAAATCATTTTTGAATCGAGCAAGGAAATTTGCCAGATATTCAATGCGGATCGCGCCACGATCTACACTTTGAGCGAAGATCAAAGTTATTTGAGCACACGCGTCAAGACAGGAGCGTCGTTGCAAGATCTCAAATTGCCGCTGATACAGGGCAGTATCGTCAACTACGTCAGTATCAATAAACAACCTGTCAATATCGAAGATGTTTATCACAAAGCGGAATTGCGCAAGATAGAACCTTCCATGACGTTTTCACACGATGTGGATAAACGCACTGGTTATCGCACCAAACAAATGCTAGTTGCGCCGATTGTGGGAGTGGATGATGCAAACGCATTGGGTATCGTGCAACTGGTCAATCACAAAACGAATGAACCGTTCTCGCAAGCCGCTTTGGCAGGATTGATAGAAATCTGTAATGCATTGGCGCATGTTCTTCAACCAGAACCGAAAATTGCTCAGGTCGCCAAGTCGAAATATGACCATCTGATTTTTGAACGTGTCATTTCAATCGGACAGTATGAAGAAGCGATGCTATCCGCGCGGAATAAACGCTGTGAACTAGAAGATGTTTTGATCGACGAATTAAAAATAGAAGTCGCGCAAATTGGACGGGCATTATCATTGTTTTTCAACGTGCCTTATGAAGGATATAAAGCCGATCGTATCAAACCTTTCACCTTGTTGAAGAATTTAAAAAGGGATTACATCGAAAACAATGGCTGGTTGCCAATCGATGAGACCAAGGATGAGGTCACGGTGTTAGCGCTCGATCCGGAATCGATCAAATCCCAGCGCATCGTT
Source organism: Nitrosomonas sp. (assembly GCA_020890945.1). Taxonomy (GTDB): domain Bacteria; phylum Pseudomonadota; class Gammaproteobacteria; order Burkholderiales; family Nitrosomonadaceae; genus Nitrosomonas. The sequence goes on along the minus strand of JAJHPK010000015.1, from coordinate 46,851 downwards.
AATACTATTTTTCCGAAGCATAAAGTGAATTATGCGGTAGCGCCGCGCCGTGAATTTTTGCACACCATAGAACAGTTTTACGGCGTCAATACTGACGATGTCGCCGCAGGTGACATCAATGAAATGCTGGGTAGCTTGGACGAAAGCGATGGTGATGAAGCTGGGATGAATCTCAGTGAGGAATCGTCTGCCGCTTCGGATAACGAGCTGGTTAAACTGGTCAATAAAATCATTATCGACGCGCACAAAATGGGTGTCTCCGATATTCATATCGAACCCTATGGCGGTAAGGAAAAAACTAAAATCCGTTTCCGTAAAGACGGTTCATTGATGCCTTATATCGAAATTCCCGCCAGCTATCGCAATCCGTTTATTACCCGTATTAAAATCATGTGCGATATGGATATTTCGGAAAAACGCAAACCGCAAGACGGCAAAATCAAGTTTCGCAAATATGCGCCCTTGGATATTGAATTGCGCGTGGCAACCATTCCATCTGCTGGGGGCGTGGAAGATGTGGTGATGCGGATTTTGGCGGCGGGTGAGCCGATTCCGCTGGAAAAAATGGGTTTTACAACGTATAACCAGGAAGAGTTGAAAAAAATCATCAGCAAGCCGTATGGTTTGTTTTTTGTATGCGGCCCGACCGGTTCCGGTAAAACGACCACGCTGCATTCGATTCTCAAATATCTCAACCGCGTCGATACCAAAATATGGACAGCGGAAGATCCGGTGGAGATCACCCAAAAGGGATTGCGTCAGGTGCAAATCAATGTCAAAGCCGGGTTAACTTTCCCTGCCATCATGCGGTCTTTTTTGCGTGCCGATCCGGATATTATCATGGTGGGTGAGATGCGCGATAAAGAAACCACCAGTATCGGTATTGAAGCTTCGCTCACCGGGCATTTGGTGTTGGCCACGTTGCATACCAACAGCGCGCCGGAATCGGTCATCCGTTTGCTCGACATGGGCATGGACCCGTTCAACTTTTCCGATGCGTTACTCGGTGTATTGGCGCAACGCTTGGCAAAACGCTTATGCAAATGCAAAGAGCCGCATATTGCCAGCGATCAGGAAATTAATTCATTGCTGCTCGAATATTGCGAAGAGCTGAACAATATCGATCGTTTCAAAGCCAATCCAGAGGCATCGCGTCAGGAAATACTGAATCACTGGAAAGAGCAATATGGCGATGAAAATGGACAGATTACGCTGTATAAACCGGTTGGCTGCGATGATTGTTCCAATACGGGTTTTAGAGGACGTGTGGGCTTGCATGAATTGATGACCGCCAGTGATGCGTTGAAGAAAAACATCCAGGAACGCGCGCGCGTGGCAGAAATGCTGGTGACGGCGTTAAGTGATGGGATGCGGACTCTGAAGCAGGATGGCATCGAAAAAGTACTGCAAGGCATTACCGATATCCATCAAGTGCGCGTAGTGTGTATTAAATAGAAAAAAGTGACAAAAATTGTCACTTTTTAACGAAAAATGGTGAATTTACAAAACAGAATTAGTTAATTGGAGCTTTTGCAAAAGCTGTTGCTTGTCGATGTGAATATTACAGTTTCAGGAATATGGTTTGCAAAGATTTTAAGGTAAGTGAAGTGATAAAAAAAACAGCACCCTAAAATTATTAGGGTGCTGTTTTTCTTATTTAAAAATAATCTAAATTAGCAAATTACTGGAGTGCCAGTGAGACAAGAGCCGTCTTTTTCCCAAGTTACCTTACCGTTAGCAAAAGATGGCTTTAGTATGTACGTTTGACCGCCAAGTCCCTTGGTGCTTATAGCCTTAGCTGTAATTGTGCCGTCTTTTGTGGCTATACTGTCAATAAAACCACTGGCGGTCACGGCTGCAATACCATTTGAACCATCTGAACACCCTGTTACTGTGCCTAAATCTTGAGCGCATAATTCAACGGCTGTTTTAAGTCCTGAAGTGCCAATTACAACCTCAGAAAATTTAGCTTTAAGCGTGTAATTTTGATAAGCAGGTACAGCAACTGCTGCCAAAATACCGATGATAGCGACAACGATCATTAACTCGATTAACGTGAAACCTTTTTGTACTTGTTGCATGTTTTTCTCCTTTTGTTTGTGTAAGGCACACCAAACTGTGTGTGTTTTGTATTAAGCAGGAGTCGTGCCAGAAATTTTAATCAATTCATATTTTATGAGAATAATTGGATATTCATCGGGTTATATAAATATTGCTTTTCCTGTATTCGAAATAAAGCCGTTTTAGATGGATTGACGGTTTTGGCTAAAGCGTTATTCATCGCCAAAAACATCTTCCCATAACGATAACACTGCCAAACGATCTTCCTGTAGATGAATGCCTTCGACACGGGCAAAGCGTTGTATCGGCGCGTCGGTGGCTGGATTATAAATGCTGTCGCTATCGCCGCTCAAGCGTTGCCGATGTTGTAGTCGGCGAAATTCTCGGTAGGCCGGGCGGACATTTTCTGCTTTCCACGGTGCAATCAATCCTAGTTCGCCGGCGAGTTTGAGCAGCGCGATGTTCCCAATATTACCGGTTAGTTGCGGAAATTGACCGGAGAAACCCAACACCAGATATTGCACGATAAATTCAACATCGATGATACCGCCGCGGTCGTGTTTGATATCAAACAGATGGGTAAAGTTAGGGTGCGCATCGAGCATTTTTTGGCGCATTTTCAGTATTTCATGACGTAATTCGGTCAAGTTGCGTTGCTTGCATAAGATTTCTTTGCGCGTATTTTCAAATTGTTCACCAACCTGCGTATCGCCAACCACATAGCGGGCGCGGGTCAGTGCTTGGTGTTCCCATACCCAGGCTTGTTCATGCTGGTATTTGGTAAACGCGTCCATCGAGTGCACCAACAAACCCGAAGCGCCATTCGGACGCAGCCGCAAATCGGTGTCATATAACAGTCCCGCAGAAGTAGGGCGGGTCAGCCAGGTATTGATGTTTTGACCGAGTTTGGTGTAGATTTCCGCAGCATCGGGATGGTCGTCTTGATACAGAAACACTAAATCGAGATCGGACACATAACCGAGTTCTTTGCCACCCAGTTTGCCATAACCAATGATGGCGAACGCGGGTTTTTCACGATGGCGTTTTTTTAATCCTTGCCACGCTAACTGCAAAACCGCATCGAGAATCAAATCAGCCAATGCGGTCAGATGATCGCTCAAGTTTTCTAGCAGTAGAGAGCCTTCCAAATCAGTAACTAATAGGCGAAATACTTGCGCGTGCTGAAAGTGACGCAAAACGTCCATTTGCCATTCGACGATATCTATTTTCGGATTATTGACATGATTTAATTGATAAATCAGTTCGTTGCGTAACGCTTGCCAATCAGGAATTGGATTGGGTTCATCGCGGCGCAATAATTCATCGAGCAGAATCGGATGGCGGCCAAGATAATCGCTGGCCCATTGACTGATACTCACCAGTTCTGCTACACGTTGCAGCGTGTGCGGATGTTCTTGCAATAAAGAAATATATGCAGTTTGTGCGCTAATTTTTTCAAGTAACTGTAACATCCGCTCAAAAGTGATTTCGACCGGCGGATGTTTCGCTGCGGCTTCGATCAACAGTGGAACAAGGGCGGTGATTTGTTGCTGTGTATATTCCGATAGCAAGCCATAGAAATCACCTTGATAGAATAACCGCAGACGTTGCGAGATTTTTTCGGGTTCCGCAAAGCCCAATAAACTGAGTTGCGATGTGGCCGCTTCATTGTGCGATGTATCCTGTGCTTCGGTGCGCCACAGCGAAGTCAGCATGTCGTGCGAAGTGGATTTTTTCGGCGCTGCGAAAATAAAATCGAAATGACGACCGACGTTGTTGCGATGCGTATCGAGTCGTTGCATAAAAGTCGCGTAGTCATCAAAGCCCATGCTCATGGCGATCAAGTGTTTATCATTGGAATCGGCTGGCAGCGTTTGGGTTTGCTGATCGTCTAAATATTGTAGCCGGTGTTCCAGGTTGCGTAAGAAATGATAGGCTTCAATGAGTTCAGCCACGGTTTCTGCGGCGAGCTGTTGTTTCTTTCGTATTCGTTGCAAAACTTCTAAAGTCGGGCGGATATACCAGTCAACGTCTCGTCCGCCGCGGATTAATTGGAAAACTTGCGCGATGAATTCAATTTCTCGGATGCCGCCGGGGCCGAGTTTAATATTTTCATGCAGTTCCCGTCGTTCTACTTCTTTGCGAATTTGTACGTGTAGTTTTCGCATTGCTTCATACGCGCCAAAGTCGAGATATTTGCGAAACACGAAAGGCCGTACAATTTTTTCCATCAACGCCGATTCCGCTTCTTTGTCATTGTCGGGATAACCCGCAATCACACGCCCTTTGATCCAAGCGTGGCGTTCCCATTCGCGGCCTTGTTTGATGAAGTACTCTTCTAGCATCGGAAAACTGATCGCCAGCGGACTGTTTTCACCATGTGGGCGCAAGCGCATGTCAACTCGAAACACATATCCATCGACTGTGTAATCATGCAGGCTTGCGATCAGTTTTCGTCCTAAACGAGCAAAAAACTCATGATTGGAAATGGATTTTTTACCATTGGTTTCGCCGTCTTCGGGATAGACAAAAATAAGGTCGACGTCCGATGAGACATTTAACTCGCCGCCACCTAATTTACCCATTGCTACGACCATGAGGTGTTGCGTGGTGTTACTCAATTCGCCTTGAGGTGCACCAAAGCGATCAGGTTGAGCAAGCCAGTTTTCGTGGAATTGCAAGGCAAAACGGATACTGATTTCCGCGAGCGCGGTAATGCTTGACATCACTTCTGCTAAATCACCTAAGTTGCTAAGATCGCGCACGATTAAACGCAGCATGACTTGTTTGCGTAAATCGCGCAGGATTCGATGCAAAGCGTCTTCGTCTGTTATTTGTGTGATTTGCGAATGCAAAATGGCTTGCATTTCATGCCCGGTAAAGGGATGTTGAAATGTCTCAGCCAATACACCGATTCTTTCCGGTTCGCTCTCCAATAGCCTTTGGATATAGCGACTATGGGCGATGGCAATGGACAGTGGCTGAGATAACGGTTCGGAAATAGGCATGGCACATTGTAAATCAAATAGTGCGTTGGCTGCGTAGATGATAAAATCAGATTTGCGAGGGAAAGTTTCTGTTTATTACCGATACGATAATAAAACAACCTGATATATTTGGAAATATGGCATCAATAGGTGAATCAAATACTTGTCGCCATTTGTGCTATCTGTTTTGTGTATGAATTATCAGGTATGTAACTATAAATTACGATGCCATGAAAAAATGTTAAAAAATACTCATCAAGATCATCAATCGGTGACCGCAAATGAAAAGCTTAATAGCTTTCGGGTGGCTGCAATTCAAATGGCTTCCGGACCGAGCGTTACTGCCAATTTGGAAGAAGCCGCGCGGTGGATAGAGGAAGCCGTTTCGCAGCAAGCCAAGCTTGTTGTGCTGCCAGAATATTTTTGTATTATGGGCTTGAAAGATACCGACAAGCTTGTGGTAGCTGAACAACCTGGCGAGGGACCGATACAGAAATTTTTAAGTGATACCGCTAAGCGCCATAAAATTTGGCTGGTTGGCGGTTCCGTTCCACTTGCGACATCAGATCAGGGCAAAGTGTATAACAGTTGTTTAGTGTATGCGGATAATGGTGAATTAGCCGCTCGCTACGATAAAATTCACTTGTTTGGCTTGCAATTAGGTAACGAACGTTACGCTGAGGAAAAAACCATCAAAGCGGGAGATAAAGTGGTTACGGTGGATTCCCCGTTTGGACGCATGGGGCTGTCGATTTGTTACGATTTGCGTTTTCCTGAATTATTCCGCAGTATGGACAAAGTTGACATCATTCTTGCGCCGGCTGCATTTACTGCGATTACCGGCAAAGCGCATTGGGAAGTGTTGGTGCGCGCACGTGCCGTTGAAAACATGGCGTATGTTATTGCCCCAGGACAAGGAGGTTATCACGTCGGTGGGCGCGAAACCAATGGCGACAGTATGATCGTCGATCCTTGGGGTGTTGTGATGGCGCGTTTGCCAAAAGGTCCCGGCGCGGTCGTCGCGACAATCGATCTCGAATATCAATCTCGTTTACGGATTAATTTGCCCGCATTAAATCATCGAACCCTGCAGTTTTGTTAGTGAGTTTTTTTAGGGCCGATGGTTTTCAAAGTAATTTCCAGAATAATTTCTGAGTTTCTTTCTCGCCACAGTATCTGCCAAAATTAATTGGATTAAGATCTGTATTGCATCCAATTACTCTATAAAGATTCAAGGTAAAGTATACTAACGGGATCGTTTTCTGACCCCATCTCTGATAGGTTGGAATAAACAATCCATTTCAAATTTTGTTGAGCAAAAATAAATATGGTAATGACATTCGAAAGCGCCAAGTCCAATCAAGGCGATCAAGATTTTTTCAAGATTGCGGATCGTTGTCTGTTGATGCCCTATGATATTGATACTCCAGCGTTGCAACGGGTGCTTGATCAGGTTCTGACGCATCAAGTCGATTATGCCGATTTATTTTTTCAATACAGCCGGTCGGAAGGATGGGTGCTTGAAGAAGGTATCGTAAAATCCGGTAGCTTCAATATCGATCAAGGCGTTGGTGTGCGTGCGGTGAGTGGCGACAAAACCGGTTTTGCCTATTCGGACGATATCAGTATGCCGGCGTTGGTAACTGCTGCTCAAGCTACCCGTGCTATTGCACATCAGGGAAGTAATCAATCAGTGCAGACCGGAAAGCGTCAAGAGGTGAGTTCACATCGGCAGCTTTATTTGCCGCAAGATCCGATTGCAAGCCTTAAAGATGCAGAAAAAGTTGCCTTACTAGAAAAATTGGAGCGTTATACCCGAAAAATTGATCCGCGGATTACCCAAGTGATCGTTTCTTTGGCCGGTGAATACGAGGTCGTCATGGTGGTGCGTAGCGATGGTTTGCTGGCAGCGGATGTCAGACCATTGGTGCGGTTGTCATTGCAAGTGATTGCCGAAGAAAATGGCCGTCGAGAACAAGGAATTGCTGGCGGTGGTGGACGTTTCGATTATGCTTATTTTAGCGACGAAATTTTACAAGAATATGCCCAAAAAGCGGTGCATCAGGCCATTGTTAATTTGGATGCACGACCTGCTCCAGCGGGGACGATGACGGTAGTTTTAGGCAGTGGATGGCCGGGGATTTTGTTGCACGAAGCGATCGGGCATGGTTTGGAAGGTGACTTTAACCGTAAAGGTAGTTCAGCTTTTTCCGGCAGGGTAGGTGAGCGTGTTGCGTCCTCAGGCGTGACGGTGGTTGACGATGGCACTATTCCATTGCGTCGCGGATCTTTACATATCGATGATGAGGGCAATCCGACACAACGCACGGTTTTAATTGAAGATGGAATTTTAAAAGGGTATTTACAAGACAGTTTGAATGCTCGTTTGATGGGTACGGCGGTGACTGGCAATGGACGGAGAGAGTCGTATGCGCATATTCCGATGCCTCGTATGACCAACACTCATATGCTCAACGGCGATAAAGATCCGGCAGAAATCATCGCATCGGTCAAACAGGGTTTATATGCAGCGAATTTTGGTGGCGGTCAAGTTGATATTACCAGCGGAAAATTTGTATTTTCAGCCGCAGAAGCTTATATGATTGAAGATGGCAAAATTACCTATCCAGTCAAAGGTGCCACATTGATCGGTAATGGCCCCGACGTTTTGACGCGAGTTTCCATGATTGGTAACGACATGTGTCTTGATCCCGGCGTTGGCACCTGCGGTAAGGAAGGCCAAAGTGTGCCAGTAGGTGTTGGACAACCTACGCTTCGAATTGATGGATTAACCGTCGGTGGAACAGGAAATTGATCTTGGATGATCGACGTTGTTGTGATTAAATGTATGGTTTTAAACTGATTGAATTGATACTGGGATATAGAAAAGCATGAATGTGGAATTAACCGGGGCAGAAATTGCGATACGCTGTTTGCAAGAGGAAGGCGTACAGTGTATTTTTGGCTATCCTGGCGGCGCAGTATTATTTATTTATGATGAACTTTTCAAACAAGACAAAGTGCGTCATATTTTAGTGCGACATGAACAAGCAGCGATTCATGCTGCGGATGGATATGCGCGTTCTAGTAAAAATGTCGGAGTGGCTTTGGTTACTTCCGGTCCCGGCGTTACTAATGCAGTCACAGGAATCGCCACAGCCTATATGGATTCTATTCCATTGGTGATTATCAGTGGGCAAGTGCCGACTGCCGCGATCGGCTTGGATGCTTTTCAAGAAGTGGATACTGTTGGCATTACGCGTCCTTGCGTTAAGCATAACTTTTTGGTGAAAGATGTTTCCGAGCTCGCCATGACGATGAAAAAAGCATTTTATATCGCGTCAACGGGTCGGCCTGGACCTGTGTTAGTCGATATTCCGAAGGATGTATCGCAACAACTAACGCAGTTTGTTTATCCCGATAAAGTCACCATGCGTTCTTATAATCCTGTTACCAAAGGTCATTCGCGTCAAATCAAGAAGGCGCTTGAACTGATTTTGAGCGCAAAGAGACCTATGATTTATGCCGGTGGCGGCGTGATTTTGAGCAATGCCGCTGAACAATTGACTGAACTTACCAGAGCGTTGAATTTTCCTTGTACGAATACCTTAATGGGTTTGGGTGGTTTTCCTGCAACGGACAAGCAATCTTTAGGCATGTTGGGGATGCATGGTACCTATGAAGCCAATATGGCGATGCAATACTGCGATGTGCTGATCGCTGTTGGCGCACGCTTTGATGATCGCGTGATCGGAAACCCAAAACACTTTTTCAACGAGAATAGAAAAATCATTCATATCGATATTGATCCTTCGTCGATTTCCAAACGTGTCAGAGTGGATGTGCCGATTGTGGGAGATGTATTGGATGTATTGAAAGAATTGCTCAAACTACTTAAAGCGGAGAAAAAGAAGCCTGACTCTGCTGCGTTGAAAGAGTGGTGGAAGCAAATTGATCAATGGCGCGAACGCGATTGTTTGAAATTTGATCGTACTAGCAAAATTATCAAACCGCAGAAGGTGATTGAGACGCTTTATGAAATCACTAAGGGCGATGCGTTTATTACGTCCGACGTCGGGCAACACCAAATGTGGGCGGCGCAGTTTTATAAATTCGATAAACCACGCCGCTGGATCAATTCTGGAGGTTTGGGTACGATGGGTTTTGGCATGCCGGCTGCGATGGGAGTGCAATTGGCTAATCCCAAAGCAAAAGTTGCTTGTATTACGGGCGAAGCCAGTATTCAGATGTGTATCCAAGAATTGTCGACTTGTAAACAATATCATCTGCCGCTTAAGATTGTTAATTTGAACAATCGCTATATGGGCATGGTACGGCAATGGCAAGAATTTTTTCATGGCAATCGCTATGCCGAATCGTATATGAACGCATTGCCTGATTTTGTGAAGTTAGCCGAAAGCTACGGCCATGTCGGTATGAAAATTGAAAAACCCGAAGATGTTGAGGGGGCGCTCAAGGAAGCGTTCAAGCTCAAAGATCAATTGGTATTTTTGGATTTTATTACCGATCAAACTGAAAATGTCTTTCCTATGGTGCCGGGTGGTAAAGGCTTATCTGAAATGATTTTGGTATAACAATAATGCGACATATAATTTCTTTATTGATGGAGAATGAATCAGGGGCTTTATCGCGCGTAGCCGGGTTATTTTCTGCACGTGGTTATAACATTGAATCCTTGACGGTAGCTCCGACGGAAGATCCGACACTGTCACGAATGACGCTAGTTACTATTGGTTCTGACGAAGTGGTGGAGCAAGTCACTAAGCAATTGAATAAGCTCATTGAAGTGGTGAAAGTCATTGATCTAAATGAGGGCAATCACATCGAGCGGGAATTGATGTTGGTCAAAGTGCGTGCGATAGGTGCCGAACGAGATGAAATTATGCGGCTGACGGAAATCTTTAGAGGTTCTATCATTGATGTCACCACCAAATCTTATACCATTGAATTGACTGGTACCAGTTGTAAGCTGGATGCTTTTCTGAAAGCCATTGAACCCAGTGCTGTGTTAGAAACTGTGCGCACCGGGGCTTGCGGTATAGGCCGCGGAGAATGGGTTTTAAGGGTATAATTTACACTTTTCAATACTAAAATTATTGATGAACAATGAAGTAACAACGTTAAAAAGTTGACGAAAATCTTGTTCATTTTATTGTTTGTCTGTTGATCGATTTATTTCTACTGCCAATCTGTTTAAAAGGAAAATAATGAAAGTTTTTTACGATAAAGACGCTGATCTTTCACTCATTAAAGGAAAAAAAGTAGCCATACTGGGTTATGGTTCCCAAGGTCACGCGCATGCGAACAATTTAACCGAATCAGGCGTGAAAGTGACCGTGGGGCTGCGTAAAGATGGCGCATCCTGGAGTAAAGCAGAGAAAGCGGGATTGAAGGTCAAAGAGGTTGCTGAAGCTGTTAAAGGTGCTGACGTTGTAATGGTTTTGCTGCCAGATGAACAAATTGCTACCGTTTATAAAAAAGAAATTGAACCCGCATTGAAAAAGAATGCCACGTTGGCATTTGCGCATGGTTTTAACATTCATTACGGACAGGTAACGCCGCGCGAAGATTTGGATGTGATCATGATCGCACCGAAAGGGCCCGGTCATTTGGTGCGCTCCACTTATCTGCAAGGTGGGGGAGTGCCTTCATTGATTGCTGTTCATCAAAATAAATCCGGTAAAGCGCGTGATTTGGCACTATCGTATGCTGCCGCTAATGGCGGAACACGTGGCGGCGTTATTGAAACGACGTTTAAGGAAGAAACGGAAACCGATTTGTTCGGTGAACAAGTTGTCTTATGCGGCGGTTTAACTGCGTTGATTCAAGCCGGTTTTGAAACTCTCGTGGAAGCGGGATATGCGCCTGAAATGGCTTATTTCGAATGCTTGCACGAAGTGAAATTGATTGTGGATTTGATTTATGAGGGTGGTATTGCCAATATGCGTTACTCAGTTTCAAACAATGCTGAGTATGGTGACGTGTCCCGCGGGCCGCGTATCATTACGGATGAAACGCGCGCTGAAATGCGAAAAATTCTTCGGCAAATTCAAACCGGTGAATATGCGCGTGAATTTATTCTTGAAAACCAAGCTGGCGCCCCTATATTGAAATCAAGCAGACGCTTGGCTTCTGAGCATCCGATTGAAAAAGTGGGTGCTAAATTGCGCGACATGATGCCATGGATCAAAAAGAATAAATTGGTTGATCAGGCTAAAAACTAAGCAATTAACAGATCCTGTTGCGTCATTTTGTTTCTTGAACATTTATAACCGCTTTTATTTATGACTGATTATCCTCATCCAATCATTGCCCGTGAAGGCTGGGTGTTTATTGCGATTGCATTTCTAACGGCTGTTGGCGTTACGGTGTTTGCTGGTTGGCTTTGGGCTATTCCGCTGTGGATTATTGCATTTTTTGTGTTGCAGTTTTTTCGTGATCCGCCGCGAGATATACCTGAAAATAAAAATGCCATTTTGGCGCCGGCCGATGGTCGTATTGTGGCGATTGAGAAAATAGAAGATCCTTATCTGAAGCGTGACTCGATTAAGATCAGTGTATTCATGAATGTATTCAATGTGCATTCAAATCGTAGTCCGGTCGATGGAAAGGTGGAGGATAAATGGTATTTTCCCGGTAAGTTTATTAATGCGGATTTGCCTAAAGCATCGCTTGAAAACGAAAGAAATGCTTTATGGATTAAAAGCGATAACGGTGCTGATATTACTTGCGTGCAAGTGGCGGGGTTGATTGCAAAGCGCATTGTGTGTCATATTACGGCCAATGAGCATTTGCGGCGCGGTCAACGATTTGGTTTTATCCGTTTCGGATCTCGCGTGGATGTTTATTTGCCGTTGAATATCAAAATTAATGTCAATATTGGCGATAAAGTTTCGGCAACTGAGACTGTTTTAGCTGAATTTCGATAAAATTTTCCCACTTAATATTCAGTCTAAATTTTATTAATTTCTTATTGCGTCATTGACTGTAAACGCGCAATAAGAAATTTGAAGTGAGTGTTCTATCGCCTATTGACTGCTGATTTTGGTAGCTTTGGCGAATCTTTTTGTTTTCCTTTAAATCAGCTCGTTAGGAGTATTGATCATGTCTGATTCTCCTCCAGATCCTATGGTTCTTAAAAATCGTTTAAGACGCCGCGGTATCTATCTGTTGCCTAATTTATTTACAACCGCGGCACTTTTTGCGGGTTTTTACGCCATTGTGCAAGCGATGAATGGTAATTTTGAATATTCTGCCATTGCTGTTTTTATTGCGATGGTTTTGGATGGATTAGATGGCCGTGTTGCGCGACTAACAGGAACGCAAAGTGAATTTGGTGCGGAGTATGACAGCATGTCCGATATGGTTTCTTTCGGTATGGCGCCCGCATTGATTATTTACGAATGGGCATTAAAGGATTTAGGGCAATGGGGCTGGATTATTGCGTTTATTTATTGTGCTTGTGCAGCCTTGCGGTTAGCGCGATTCAACACCAATATCAACATCATCGACAAACGATTTTTTCAAGGATTGCCAAGTCCTGCGGCAGCAGCCTTAATCGCTGGATTGGTGTGGGTAACCATGGATTTTGGAGTATTAGTGCGAGGAGCGGATATCAAGTTTGTTGCTGCGGTTGTTACGCTGTTCGCGGCTTTATCGATGGTTAGCAATGTACCTTTTTATAGTGGTAAAGAAATTAATTTACGTCGTAGAGTGCCTTTCTTCACGATTCTATTGTTGATGTTGTTTTTCTTCGTGTTGATTCCGAGTCATCCACCGTTGGTATTATTTAGTTTGTTTATATGCTACGCCTTGTCAGGTTATGTCGTTAAATTGTGGCGCTTTATTGTAAAAAATCAGAACAAAAAAAATATCATTGAACCGCCTAATTCGTAACATGTCTATTGTGTGATAAGAGAAAACGATTTATATTCGCAATTACTATGGTAAGAAAAAATTCCTTCCAGCATTTCTTGTTTGTTTCGCTACAACCTTTGGTGGCTCCACTAAGGCCTTTGCTGCGCCCTGCGCGCTAAACTTTTTATTCCTATATCCTTGTGTAATCTATAAAATTCGCGAAGCGAGTTTTAGATAGTCAATAGAATTGTAATTTTCCTTCCTTTCGTGGAGAGCAAGATGCAAGAGCATTTAATTATTTTTGATACCACCTTACGTGATGGTGAGCAAAGTCCCGGGGCTTCGATGACCAAAGAAGAAAAGGTGCGCATTGCTTGGCAATTGGAGCGCATGAAAGTCGATGTCATCGAGGCGGGTTTTCCGGCCGCATCCAATGGTGATTTTGAAGCGGTCAAAGCGGTTGCGGATTCGGTCAAAGAAAGTATGGTCTGTGGTTTGGCGCGTGCTATCGAAACGGATATACAACGTACTGGAGAAGCGCTAAGAGGCGCGCAATCTGCAAGAATTCATACGTTTATTGCGACCTCTCCGATCCATATGAAAAATAAACTCCGCATGGAGCCTGAACAAGTAGTCGAGCAGGCGGTGAAAGCCATCAAATGGGCGCGCCAGTACACCGATAACGTCGAATTCTCACCGGAAGATGCCGGACGTTCCGAAGTTGATTTTTTGTGTCGGATTTTAGAAGCGGTTATTAATGCGGGTGCGACAACGTTAAATATCCCAGATACGGTCGGTTATACCATGCCCGATCAATTTGGCCGGTTGATTAAGGAACTTCGTGAACGTATTCCAAACTCTGACAAAGCTGTTTTTTCAGTGCACTGCCATAATGATTTAGGATTGGCGGTGGCGAATTCTTTGGCTGCGGTGATGAATGGCGCAAGACAGATTGAATGCACAATTAATGGACTGGGTGAAAGAGCTGGAAATGCTTCGCTCGAAGAAGTTGTGATGGCGGTACGCACGCGACAGGATTATTTTCCGTGCGAAACAAGAATTGATGCCACTCATATCGTACCAGCCAGTAAGTTGGTTTCTAGTATTACGGGATTTCCGGTGCAGCCGAACAAAGCGATCGTCGGTGCAAATGCTTTTGCTCATGAATCAGGTATTCACCAAGACGGCGTTTTAAAGCATCGCGAAACCTATGAAATCATGCGTGCTGAAGATGTGGGCTGGGGAGCTAATAAGCTTCTGTTGGGAAAACATTCGGGACGCAATGCGTTTCGCACGCGATTGACTGAACTCGGTATCGAGTTTGAATCTGAGGAAATGCTCAATAGTATGTTCATGCGTTTCAAAGAATTGGCTGACAAAAAACATGAAATATTTGATGAAGATTTGCATGCGTTGGTGTCTGATGAAGTGGTTGTGCCGCATGAGTGCTTTCGTTTGGTATCGCTAATTGTGCATAGTGAAACCGGAGAAATACCGTATGCACGTATCGTGATTTCGGATAATGACAACGAATTGCACGCGGAAGCGCGGGGAAGTGGCCCTGTCGATGCTACATTTCGAGCTATTGAATCGCTCTTGAATAGTGGCGCTCAGTTGCAATTATTTTCGGTCAATAACATCACCAGTGGAACGGATGCGCAAGGTGAAGTAACCGTGCGGTTATTTAAATCCGACCGTATCGTCAATGGGCAAGGGGCAGATACTGATATTGTCGTGGCTTCTGCGAAAGCCTATCTGAATGCGCTCAATAAATTGTGTAGTAAACTTGAACGTGCGCATCCGCAAGTTTAGTGTGAATTTAGGCAAATATTAATATGAAGAAGCTATCAATGAAGGGAGTGCTATTGAGTGTGTGTTTGTTGTTCTGTGCACAGTTAAAAGCATTTCAATTTCAGGATTCTACAGGAAAGATTCATCAATTGACCGATTACAAAGGGCGTTGGGTCATTGTTAATTTTTGGGCTACCTGGTGTCCACCTTGTTTAAAAGAAATTCCGGATTTGATAGCGCTGCATAGCAGTCGTAAAGATATCGTGATCATAGGTGTGGCGATGGATACGGATGATCCCAAGGTGGTTATGGATTTTGCTCGTTCATTGACAATTAATTATCCGATTGTGCTCGGTAACCGGAAGATTGCGTCGCAGATCGATGAAATTTCATTGCTGCCGAGTACCTACTTCTATGATCCTGATGGTGAACCAGCTGCGCGTCAATTGGGCATTATTTCGCGTGAAAGCATAGAACAATTCATTGCGGCAAGAACGAAACAAGCACAGAAATAATAACGACGTCTTATTGACTGGCGATATGTTGATGCGCTGGAGAGGTGTTGTAACGCCAATTATTGGACCATTTGTCAAAAACCAGTTGTGGGTAGGTGGCTAATCCGAGACTGCCATTATATCGACCGAGGGCACGGAAATAATCGCCTTTTTCGATATCGAGATAATGTCGCAAAATAGTGCATCCGTAGCGCAAATTAACTCGCAAGTGAAATAGATTGTGTTCTTGTTGCCCAATGACATCCACCCAGAAAGGCATCACTTGCATATAGCCCCTTGCCCCTGCTGTTGAGACCGCATATTTTTTAAAACGGCTTTCTACCTGAATGACGCTTAGCACGATCTGCGGATCGAGTCCGGCGCGCTTTGCCTCGTAATAAACGGTACGGAGAAATTCTTCGCGTTCGATCAAATTAGGAATGAATTTTTTCATACGTTCGCTCATCGCTACCAACCAGGCAACATTATCGGCTACCGCAGCGTATTCAACATAGGAAACAGCCTGATCGCTAATTTCATGAAAACTAATAGTTTGCGTACTCGCTGCCTCATAATCATAGCGTTGTTGACTGGCCAGGAGGGAGGTTGAAAATAAGGCTAGCAGAATGACACCGATTAGTGAACGCATAGTTTTTGCTTGATAAAAGATAAAATTTGATCGATGGCGATCGGTTGAGCTGCTTTGTCTTCACGACCTTGATATTCAACGATGGATTGTTTTAAGCCCCGATCACCGATGACGATTCGATGAGGAATGCCAATGAGTTCGATATCGGCGAACATAACGCCGGGGCGTTCATTGCGGTCATCTAAAAGAACTTCAATGCCTGCATCCATAAAGTTGCGATAAAGCGTCTCAGTGGTTTGTTTTACCAGTTCACTTTTCTCTAAGCCAATGGGCACGATTGCTAGGTGAAACGGTGCAATTGCGGTAGGAAAAATAATACCATGTTCGTCATGATTTTGTTCAATGGCCGCAGCAACGATACGAGAGATGCCAATACCATAGCAACCCATTTCCATCCATCGGGATTGTCCTAATTCGTCTAAAAAACTTGCTTTCATGAGCTGTGAGTATTTTGTACGTAATTGAAAAATGTGGCCTACTTCAATGCCACGGCAAATCTCCAATTGCCCTTTGCCATCGGGTGAAGCATCACCACTGACGACGTTGCGAATATCCAGAACATGCTCCGGTGTTGGTAGATCACGATCAAAATTCACTTGTGTCAAATGATAACCTTCTTCGTTAGCGCCACAGACGAAATCACTCATATCGACTACTGCTTGATCGGCAATAACTGTAGCTTTTACTCCGATTGGGCCAATATAACCGGGGACGGTATTCGTTAATCGTAGAATATCGTGTTCACTGGCGAATTCAAATTCAGATAAGAAGGGTATTTTTTTTACTTTTAATTCATTAAGCTGATGATCGCCGCGTAGCAGTAACAAATAGAATTGGTCTTTTGCTTTAACAGCGAGGGTTTTAAGTGTTTTGTCTAACGGAATTTCTAAAAATTGAGCTACTTCGACGCAAGTTTTTTTGTTTGGAGTCGAAACTTTTTGCATGCTACCTTGCGGCGCAGCGCGAACGTTAGAGGAAGGTCGCGTGCTGGCCAATTCAATATTCGCGGCATAATCCGAGGTAGGGCAAAATGCGATGGCATCTTCGCCCGAATCAGCAAGGACATGAAATTCATGTGAATGACTGCCTCCGATAGCGCCGGTATCGGCGGCAACAGCGCGGAATTTTAAACCGAGTCGTGTAAAAATTCGGCTATACGTTTCGTACATCAGCTGATAGGTTTGTAGCAAACTGGATTCATCCGTATGAAAAGAATACGCATCTTTCATGATGAATTCGCGTGCGCGCATGACACCGAAACGTGGGCGGATTTCATCGCGAAACTTAGTTTGTATTTGATAAAAATTAATTGGTAATTGGCGATAGCTTTTGATTTCGCGCCGAACGATGTCGGTAATGATTTCTTCATGGGTTGGACCAAAACAAAAATCATGTTCGTGACGGTCTTTGATTTTTAACATCTGTGGGCCGAAAACATCCCAGCGCCCCGATTCTTGCCATAATTCTGCCGGTTGTATTGCGGGCATCAAAACTTCAATAGCGCCGCTGGCATTCATTTCTTCTCTTACAATATTTTCGATTTTGCGTAATACTCTAAGTCCTAAGGGCATCCAGCTATAAAGGCCGCTGCCTAGACGTTTTATCAATCCCGCGCGCAGCATCAGTTTGTGACTAATAAGCTCAGCTTCAGTGGGAGCTTCTTTTAATGTAGAAATAAAAAATTGCGAAACACGCATAATTCCTTCCGTTGCAGTTTACAAATGCTGGTCATTCTACTCTGAAATAATTAGTGATAGTGCGGGTTTGTCAGTTGGAGCTTTGCTTGTGCCGCTCACATAGGATATGCTGAGTGGCTTTTTATCGGCTTATTTTTTGTTTTGTAGCCCTTTCCATCTGATGGAAAGTATGAAAAAATCCACATACTTGATGGATCAAAATGGGTAATTCACATGATAGACCGTAATGGATATCGCCCTAATGTTGGTATTATCTTGCTGAATTCTAAAAACGAAGTATTTTGGGGTAAACGAATCAAACAAAATTCTTGGCAATTTCCGCAAGGTGGTATCAAATCAGGCGAAAGCCCGGAGCAAGCTATGTATCGGGAATTAACCGAGGAGATCGGTTTGCGCTCTAATCACGTACAAATTGTTGGCCGCACTAAAGATTGGTTACGCTATGAAGTGCCGGAACGCTGGATACGTCGTGAATGGCGTGGGAATTACAAAGGGCAAAAGCAAATTTGGTACTTATTGCGTTTAATTGGACGTGATACTGATGTATCGCTTCGACGCAGTGCGCATCCCGAATTCGATGCATGGCGATGGAATCAATATTGGGTTGAATTGGATTCAGTAGTTGAGTTCAAGCGAAAGGTATATATGCAAGCGTTGACCGAATTAGCGCGACTTCTTAAACTGGATTGCGGCCAGGAGAAAGGATATAACGATAAGGGGATAATGCAAGTCAACGATTCAGTCGAAGTCGCTGCTTGTTCAAGTAGTGAAAAATTGATTGGCTAAATCATAAGTATGATTGACGAGATTCATTAAAATATCTGTCTAATTTAATCATTAGTGTAAAAGATTGAATTTTTTTCCTGTAGTATTGTTGGTAGTTCTTGATCAGGCGTAATCGACTGCGCCATTACAGTCGTGTCATTAACGTGATTATAAGTTTCTAAGGGAGAATATCGATGAAGGTACGTACACTGGTTGCTTCACTGTTATCGATTGGCGCACTTGCCATTTCGATGAATGCTACAGCCAATGAGCCGATTCAACCGATTAAGCCTGCGGTAGTTAAAAATGCAGACATGGTTGAGTTAGGTAAAATGTTGTTTTTCGATCCACGGTTATCTAAGTCTGGCTTTATTTCTTGCAATTCTTGCCATAACTTAAGTATGGGTGGAACGGATAACCTACCGAGTTCAATCGGCCATAAATGGTTTCAAGGCCCGATTAACGCGCCAACTGTATTAAATTCTAGTATGTCTTTGGCTCAGTTCTGGGATGGACGCGCTAAAGACTTGAAAGAACAAGCAGGGGGGCCAATCGCTAATCCCGGAGAGATGGGCTCAACGCATAAATTAGCGATTGAGGTGATTCAATCGATTCCACAATACCATGGCTTCTTTGAGAAAGCCTTTGGTTCCAAAGAAATCAATATTGATCGGGTAACCGAAGCGATTGCTGAGTTTGAAAAAACATTAGTAACGCCTAATTCACGTTTTGATAAATGGTTGAAAGGAGATAAGGCAGCGATTACTCAACAGGAATTAGAAGGTTATGAATCGTTCAAAAGCACCGGTTGTGTAACCTGTCATTTTGGCGAAGCAGTGGGTGGTTCTATGTATCAAAAATTTGGTGTACATAATCCCTACAAAACCGCAAGCAAAATTGAAGGTAGAAAAGCCGTTACCGGTAAAGATGAAGATCTAAATGTATTTAAAGTACCTACTTTGCGTAATATTGAATTAACCTATCCGTACTTTCATGATGGCGCTGTAACTTCTCTAGAAGAAGCAGTTGAAACAATGGGTAAAGTACAGCTCAATAAAGAATTGAGTAAAAAAGAAGTGGATAATATCGTTGCATTTTTGAAAACGTTGACCGGTGATCAACCGAGTATAAAATTGCCGATTTTGCCGCCTTCAAATAACAATACGCCAAAATCTGCACCCTTTTAATGAAGTTTTAGTTACAAGTTCTTAATTTGAATAAGCTTAGGAAGCATTCAACCAATTGAAACAGAAATTGAATGCTTCCTTGTTGATGTAAGCGTTGAGAATATTGCAAGAGATTTTACTGGTTTAATCAATACATGATGTTGCATTTATATTTTTGAAATATTTTTCGAGTTTTTTCCGAATCTCTAGATTTACACAAAAAAATCAAGTAGAGTGGCTATTCCGCTAACCAATAATTAGAATAAGGGATTACCTATGGGTAACAAGGGGCAATTGCTGCAAGATCCGTTTCTCAACATATTAAGGAAAGAACATATTCCGGTGTCGATTTATTTGGTGAACGGTATCAAATTGCAAGGACAAATTGATTCGTTTGATCAATATGTGGTTTTACTGAAAAACTCAGTGACCCAAATGGTATATAAACATGCTATCTCGACCGTAGTACCAGCAAAGGCAGTTTCTCTTCCTATTGAAGTATCTGAATCCCACGAAACATAATACCTGAGTGTCATTCGGTTCAGGTATGCATGATTTAAAAAAAAATCTAACAAATACTGCTATTTTAGTGAGCCTTGATTTCGGTGATGGGGATCACCAAGATCGTTTGTCTGAATTGCATCAACTGGCATTAAGTGCGGATTTGACTATCGTGGGAACTGTGGAAGGTAAGCGTTCTCGGCCTGATGCAACCACTTTTATTGGGTCGGGCAAGGTTGAAGAAATAGCGCAATTGGTTTTAGATACTCATGCGGCTATGGTGATTTTTAATCACGATCTTTCTCCCGCGCAGCAGCGCAATTTGTCAGTGCGATTAAAGTGTAACGTGGTGGATCGAACGAGTTTAATCTTGGATATTTTTGCACAACGCGCGAAAAGCTATGAAGGTCGACTCCAAGTGGAATTGGCGCAGCTAGAGCATTTGGTGACGCGATTGGTTCGCGGTTGGACCCATTTGGAGCGGCAAAAAGGGGGGATTGGGCTTCGTGGACCTGGTGAAACACAATTGGAGACTGATCGTCGCTTAATTCGTAAGCGCGTCAAATTGCTGAAAGAAAAATTGTCAACATTACAACGTCAGCGTAATGTGCAAAGGCGACAAAGACAGCGTGCAAACGTACTGTCCGTATCAATTGTTGGTTATACCAACGCGGGGAAATCAACACTTTTTAATAAATTGACCTCTGCGCAGACTTATGCCGCTGACCAGCTTTTTGCTACTTTAGATACTACGACTCGAAAATTATACTTGGGTGAAGCGGGCTCAATCGTGATTTCGGATACGGTTGGATTATAAGGGAGTTACCGCATACCTTGGTGGCTGCTTTTCGTGCAACACTGGAAGAGACAGTTCAAGCTGATATATTGTTGCATGTGATTGACGCAAGTTCCGCTAACTGGAATGAACAGGTGGATGAAGTCAACAAAACGCTTAAAGACATAGGCGCGGATGCGATTCCACAAATTCAGATTTTTAACAAAAGTGATTTAATGAATCCGTTGGTTGATTCTGGGGCGAAATATGTGCGTGATGAATATGGTAGAATGGAACGCATTTGTATGAGCGCAAGGACTGGCGATGGATTGGAGCTTTTGAGGCAAGCATTGGCGGAAGCGATTACAGAGCATTCTAAAAAAATGGATGGAAAATCTGCGAGTACAGAAGAAATATTCGACATTCACACTGCAGTGCACTAACTTTTTTGAACGAACACAACAGGGACTAGACTATTATGGGATTAGATGATCCTCAATGGGGAAAGAATAAGGGTGGTTCCAATCCACCAGATTTGGATGAGGTATTGCGAAACGTCAACAAGAAATTGAACAGTTTTTTTGGACAGAGAAAAAATAATAATAAAGATGATGATCCAAATCCTCGTAATTCAGAACCCAGGAATCATGGTGGCGGAAGTGTTCTGTTGATTATAGCGTTGATGGTGGCGGTGTGGCTCGCCAGTGGTTTTTATATCGTTGACGAAGGACATCGAGGCGTGGTGTTGCGTTTTGGTAAATATGTTGACACCACCCCGGCAGGGTTACGCTGGCACTTGCCTTATCCAGTTGAGAAAGTGGAATTAGTAAACGTCAGTCAAGTGCGTACGGTTGAAATTGGCTATCGTAATAATGTCAAGAATAAGGTTTTACGTGAATCACTGATGTTGACGGATGACGAAAATATCATTGATATTCAATTTGCTGTTCAATATATTTTGAATGACCCCGAGGATTTTCTTTTTAAGAATCGTAGTCCTGAAGACGCTGTTTTACAAGCGGCTGAAACGGCTATACGTGAAGTAATTGGCAAAAGTAAAATGGATTATGTTTTGTATGAAGGGCGTGAACAAGTTGCTGCTAACGCAACGCAGCTCATGCAAAAAATATTAGATCGTTATCAAATTGGTATTTCTATCAATAGAGTGACTATGCAAAATGCGCAACCTCCCGAACAAGTTCAGGCGGCGTTTGATGATGCAGTGAAAGCCGGACAAGATAGAGAGCGTCAAAAAAATGAAGGGCAAGCTTACGCAAATGATGTGATTCCCCGTGCTGTTGGTAGCGCTGCTCGATTAACGCAAGAATCAGAAGGTTATAAACAACGTGTTATTGCCAGCGCAGAAGGTGACGCGAGTCGGTTTGAGCAACTTCTGACGGAATATAGTAAAGCACCTAAAGTTACAAGGGATCGTCTATATCTGGATATGATGCAGCAAGTATTGTCGACTACCAGTAAAATTGTTGTCGATCAGAAAAATGGTAATAATTTGTTGTATCTTCCATTGGATAAATTAATTGGTAATACTGGGTCGCCGCTTCCTGCTCCTGTCAGTGTGCAATCTGCACCAACACAAGAAATAACCTCAGATCATAATTCGAGAACACGAGATTCATTTCGTAGCCGTGAACGGGAGAGCCGATAAATGAAAAATCTATCATCTAGTCTTTTAGGCATTGTTGTTGCGATAATTTTTCTGGCTAGTTCAGTCATTTATATTGTCGATGAGCGTCAGCAAGCTGTTTTGTTTCAATTAGGGGAAGTTATTGATGTTAAAACTAGCCCTGGGTTATATTTCAAAATACCGATTGCACAAAACGTCCTCTATTTTGAAAATCGTATTTTAACGATGGATACCGATGAACCTGAACGTTTTATCACGTCGGAAAAAAAGAACGTTTTGGTGGATTTGTTTGTTAAATGGCGGATTATCGACGTAAAACAATACTATATTAGCGTGCGTGGTGATGAAGGCTTAGCGCAAACACGCTTGGCGCAAACCATTAATGCCAGTCTGCGTGACGAGTTTGGTAACCGTACTGTCCATGATGTGGTATCAGGAGAGCGCGATAGAATTATGGAAATCATGCGTCAAAAGGCGGATAACGATGCGCGTACCATTGGTATTGAGGTAGTCGATGTCCGCCTGAAACGCGTCGATTTGCCGCAAGAAGTCAGTGAATCTGTTTACCGCCGTATGGAAGCAGAACGTAAACGCGTTGCTAATGAATTACGCTCAACAGGGGCTGCCGAATCTGAAAAAATTCGTGCAGATGCAGATAAGCAACGTGAAATTGTGCTAGCGGAAGCTTATCGCGATGCGCAAAAGAAAATGGGTGAGGGCGATAGTCAAGCTGCATCCATTTATGCTTCCGCATTTGAAAAAGATAGCGAGTTTTATGCTTTCTGGAGAAGTATCGATGCTTACAAGCAATCATTTAAAAATAAAGGTGATGTGATGGTTTTAGAACCCTCATCGGATTTCTTTAAGTATTTGAAGCAACCCAACATCGCTGAAAAAAATAGTAAATAACCGATAGATGAAATAATAATTAGTGAGTATTCGATCGAAAGATTCTTACCCATTTAAAAGAAAAACGAGATTTCTTGGCAGTTTTATTAAATTCTCAGTTAAATAGTTATTTTTCAAGAGGTTCTGGAATCGTAGTGACAATACTCGATTAATGCAGAACCTCTTAATTTTTGCTCAAGAGATTTTGCTAATTTAAAAGTAACCATATGGAGTAACATCTGTTGTCATGATTTGGGAAAATTTTCTGGCTGCAATAGCGCTAATGTTAATCTTCGAAGGAATGTTGCCTTTCTTATCACCGCGCACATGGCGGGAAGCATTTAGAAAAATGATCGAGATAGAAGATAATCAAATACGTTTTATCGGTCTGACTTCAATGATCATTGGGGTAGTGCTGCTACTGATTATGGGCTAGTTGATTTAAAAACAATAATAAAGAGTAAATAAATCATGCGTAATTGGTTACTTCCAGAATATATTGAAGATATTTTGCCGGTTGAAGCGCGCCACATTGAATTGATGCGACGGAAAATTATTGATTTATTATTCTCTCATGGCTATCAACAGGTTATACCGCCTTTGTTGGAATATGTTGAATCCTTATTGTCTGGTAGCGGCAGTGATATGGATTTACGCATATTCAAAGTGATTGATCAGTTGAGTGGACGCATGATGGGTTTTCGCGCCGATATGACGCCACAAGCCGCACGTATTGACGCACATTTGCTGAATTGCGATGGCATCACACGTTTGTGTTACGCGAGTAGCGTTTTGCATGTTGTGCCGTGCAGCATTATGCAAACCCGCGAGCCTTTGCAAATTGGTGCTGAATTGTACGGGCACTCAGGCTTAGAAAGCGATTTGGAAATTCAACAATTGATGTTGCAGTGTTTATCGGCTGTTGATATTAATCGTATTCATCTTGATTTGGGGCATGTTGGCGTATTTCGAGGTTTGATTAAACGTAGCGATATATCAAATGAGCTCGAAACCGAGTTGTATGCTATTTTGCAAGCAAAAGATCTAGCTTCATTGAAAGAATTATCGATCAAATTGAAAAAAAATGCTCGCGAAGCATTGCTGCTATTGCCTGAGTTATACGGTGATAAAAAAGTTTTGAAGCTGGCTGCCAAGCGCTTACCTGATTATCCGGAAGTACATCAAGCGTTAACTGAGCTTGAAACCATCGAAAAAAATCTGAAATCCTCGGTTGATAAAATTGCGTTTGACTTATCAGACTTACGTGGTTATCACTATCACACGGGAATCGTATTTGCAGCTTACACGCATGGCAGTTCGAATGCAGTGGCTATGGGCGGGCGATACGATGAAATCGGTAAGGCTTTTGGACGCGCCCGGCCTGCGACGGGTTTTAGCATGGATTTGAGAGCATTAGCGAGATTAAATAAGCCTCAGGAATATCCTAAAGGAATTTGCGCACCATTTGATAAGAAAAACAAAGAATTGAATGAGAAAATTACGACCTTACGTCAATCAGGTCAAATCGTCATCGTCGATTTACCAGGGCAACCTGAAAAATCCGCAGATTGCGATAGGCAATTGATTTTCAGTAAAGGCAAATGGATCGTTCAAGATATTTAATATTTTACTAAGGAATTAGAGATTTAGGCATGACTAAAAATGTTGTAGTCATTGGTACGCAGTGGGGCGATGAAGGAAAAGGCAAGATCGTTGATTGGTTAACCGATCATGCACAAGGCGTAGTGCGGTTTCAAGGAGGGCATAATGCTGGTCATACTTTGGTAATCGATGGTCAAAAAACGGTTTTGCATTTGATTCCTTCGGGAATTTTACGTGACAATGTCATTTGTTATATCGGTAATGGCGTGGTGCTTTCTCCAGAAGCGTTACTCAATGAAATCGATACTTTGGAAAAAAGCGATGTAGATGTAACAAGACGGTTACGCATTAGCAAAGCGTGTCCCTTGATTCTTCCGCATCATATCGCGCTGGATGTCGCGCGCGAAATCGCTCGAGGCACCAGCAAAATCGGTACAACGGGACGCGGAATAGGCCCTGCTTACGAAGACAAAGTAGCGCGTCGAGCGATTCGCTTGCAAGATTTATTTCACCCAGAACGATTTTCCGCCAAATTGGCCGAAGTACTCGATTATCATAATTTTGTCTTAAAAAATTATTTTTCGGCGGCAACCATTGATTTTCACAAGACAGTGGACGAAGCGCTTGCACAAGGCGAAAGAATCCAACCGATGATGGCTGATGTTGCGCAACTATTGTTTAGCGCCCACAAAGCGGGACAGAATTTATTGTTTGAAGGCGCGCAAGGCGCGTTGCTGGATATCGATCATGGCACCTATCCGTTTGTAACTTCAAGCAATTGCGTGGCAAGCGCCGCAGGGCCAGGCAGCGGTGTCGGTCCGCAAATGTTGCATTACGTGCTCGGTATTACCAAAGCTTACACCACGCGCGTCGGTTCTGGCCCATTTCCGACAGAACTGGATGATGATGTTGGCAAACATTTAGCGACTCGCGGGCATGAATTTGGCTCGACTACCGGTCGTCCTCGACGTTGTGGTTGGTTTGACGCTGTTGCGATGAAACGTTCGATTCAAATCAATGGCGTGACGGGGCTATGCATTACTAAACTGGATGTGTTGGATGGTGTTGAGAGCATCAATATTGGCGTTGGTTATACGTTAAACGATGGTAGCCGTAGCGATGTGCTGCCCATTGGCGCGGATGATTTCGATCAGTGCGAACCTATCTATGAAGAAATGCCAGGATGGAAGGAAAGCACGGCGGGAATCAAAGAATTTGATCGATTACCCAAAGCGGCGCAAAATTATCTTAAATTTTTAGAGAAAGTTTGCGAAGTACCGATCGACATGATTTCGACGGGACCAGATCGGGATGAAACCATTTTATTGCGGCATCCGTTTGCATAATGTTTTTCAATGAATTCTCAGCCAACTTTTAAAGTCCAGCTCGTTACTTGGGAAAACGAAGAACCGCATTTACGAAGCATACGCACGAGAGTTTTTATCATAGAGCAAAACGTTCCTGAAGCGATGGAATGGGATGAGATGGATTCGCTCTGTGTCCATGTCTTGGCGCAAGATTGTCAAGGAAATACTATCGGCACTGCGCGATTATTGCCAGATGGTCATATTGGACGTATGGCAGTGTTGAAAACATGGCGGAAAAAAGGTGTCGGAAGCGCCATGCTGCAAGCAATACTCAACGAAATGCGTATTCGCAATATGAAACAGGCCGTTTTGCACGCGCAATCATCCGCAGTTGGATTCTACGAAAAATTCGGTTTCTGCAAACAAGGAGACGAATTTATGGAAGCCGGCATTCCACACATCAAGATGGCACGAACACTACCCTGAACAATAAATAATTGGTGTTGCTATTGTTCTGATTTCGTTATTTTATTTCAGATTTTCCCCATTCATTTGCCAACGCATCGGTAGCTTTTTTCCATTGCTCTTGTGCATGGTCATAAGCAATTTTGGCTTCATCTGATTTTCTTTTAGAACCTACAACTTCTTGTTCTGCTGCGGTCAGCTTTTCTTTGATCTCGGCGAGTTTTTTTTCTGCTGAGATGGCATCACGTGATAAGTTATCCGCCGATTGTTTTGCTTGCATCATTTTTTCATAAGCAACGCTGGCATTCTTTTGTAACAACTCGATATCCTGCGCTGCCGCAGTGAGTGAATACACAGTAATTGTCACGAATACAATGAAAGCGAGACCAGGAAACCACAGACGTTCAAAATTAGCGTAATGTTTGTAATGGGTATGTTTGTTATGGCTCATGTTTTAGGATTGCTAGTGAAATATGAAGAATTTAAAACATATTCTATCTCAGTATGATGACAAAACTATACTGAAAGATGCATGAAGGTGCTTAAGGGTAATGGTTGTATTATTAACGGAGACAGTAGCACAATACACCTACCGAATATGAAATTAAAGTATCATAATTGTTTATTACTTTGCAGGTTGGAGTAATCTAATCTGAATCGAGGTTTGAAAAGATTGTATTGCGGTCAAAGCAGAAGTATGTTCCTGTGACTGATGACATTGGTGCTGTATATGGCGCTTTCATAAGAAGGTGTTTTTCAAAGCTGGAGCGGAAACAAAGCGAGTGATAGAAATGCTCGTCGATATAGAGCTCACTCGGAGGATGTGCTTTTGTACGAATGGCATTGCGTGCAGCCTCGTCTATCGCAAGCAACTGAGCAAAGGGAAGGCCGAGGCTGTTCAGTGAAATGTGATTGCGGGATGAAGAAATATGTAACGGAGATAAATCTTCGTATTCATTTACACCTTGTGTGATTACAGCATATACCGACATGCCGAGTTCAATTTGAAAAGCATTAGCGATTTTGGATATTAACTGAATCAGGGACTCTGGCTTATAGGAGTATACGATCTTGCTATCATATTGCCCCACGAACCAGTTTACCTTGAGTAGCAGACTGTCGGCAAAGCTGAAAAAAGCAATCTCGGAGTTCTCTGCAGCAAGATCGTCAATTCTGTTTCGTAGTTGTACTAACTTTCCATAATTCAACCGTCCTTCTACGATAGCTACTTTCACGTCGATGGCATCAATCAGTGCGAATGCAGAATATGGACGAAGATGCAGACCGGATAACCACGTATCTTTGACAAAGATATGAGGTTTCTCATCATAGTTCGGGCAATCGACACACGTTAAAAAGGCGCTCCGCGGCAGGATAACTGAGACTTCATGAAATCTTTCGATTATGTTGGGATACCAGGAAATTTCTAGTGAATTCGAGTCAATGTTTCTCACAGCGATGCGACTAACGTATCCGACACTCCGATATTCTTTACCGTTGAACAAGTCTATCAGCGCTTTTTCGTATTCCACTACCGATGACTCGTTCATCAGATATATATCTCTATCTAGCGGCACGGACTCGAACGCATACTTGCGGAACTCTTTGTGGATGAAGGATGCAGTCATGTTGATATCTTTTATCTAAAGAATGCTATATTCGATATCTTAGAATAACGGTGTTTTGTCGTATAATCATTCATATAAATTTTGTTTATATGATTGTTTATTAATGCTTAGTATAAGTTAGCATGAGAGACAATGTAAATCATTACGGCACAATCGCGGCCGGAGAAATTGTTCAATCAAATCAGTGGTAAGATTTATGATTCATAAATTCATATTAGCTTTGAGTAGTCTAGGATTAATGATGTTTGTACTGCCTGCTTATCCAGCAGAATGTCAAGGGTGCCTATGTCCAGGCGATCCTTGCAATTTATGCCCATTACCGGCTATGAAAGATGCGCCTATCAAAGACGATGAACCTGATTTGTGCAAACGAATTCGTCAGCAAGTGCCGCCTACTGATGCACAGCCTGGTTCTAACGAGTATTTTCCCAGTTTCGATCGATCGGTTGCGGTATGTGTTAGAGAAGGCGGAGATGTGATTCGCAATCGCAAGCAAACGGCGGAGTTTCCTGCCAGAGCTTATTGCAAGCCGCCTACCATTCTCAAGAAAGAATAAAAAAAGACTGCATGCCTGTTGTCGGTAATATCAAAACATTTTGAGTGCTGAATAAGCTCTTAAGAGGTTTCTAGATCGAGTGTGATGAGCGATTTCATTTCTTCCAACGGTGGTAGTTCCTCCAATGAGCGTAGGTTGAGATCATCAAGGAAACTGCGAGTCGTCGCAAATAAAGCAGGTTTTCCGGGAACGTTGCGCTGACCCACTGTTTCAATCCAACCGCGCGTCGTGAGTGTTTTGAGAATAGTGCTGGATACACCGACTCCACGGATTTCTTCGATGTCGCCGCGGGTAACGGGTTGATGGTAAGCGATGATGGCAAGCGTTTCCATCACGGCGCGGGTATAACGAGGTGCTTTTTGTGGTGTAAGACGATCTAGGTAAGGTTGTATTTCAGCGTTCACTTGAAACCGCCATCCACTGGCAACTTGAACGAGTTCGATACTGGAGTTGTTCCATTTTTCACGAATTTGCGTGAGCAGATTGGTGATCAAAGCAGTATTTAATTCTTGATGGAATAATTTTCGCAATTCTTGTGCGGATAGCGGTTCTTGAGTCGATAGCAGGGCTGCTTCGAGGATGAGCATCACTTTATGGAGATCGAGATTTTCACCGCCATCAGTGGTGTTTTCAATCGGAAATGGATCGGACATAAATCAAATCGAAGGGTTGAGATTGTGTGATTTCTATGACTAAAGCTTTGGCAAGTTCAAGAATCGCCAAGAAAGTTACCACAACTTCAGCAACCGTTGCAGATGGAGTGAATAATTCTTGAAATTCCAATTGCTGGTGTTGCTGCAAATGCCGCATGATTTGGCTCATATAGGCTCGCACTGATAGATTTTCGCGTTTGATCTGATGATGTTGATGAATTCGTGATCGGGATAGGATTGCTTCCCATGCCTGCCGCAGGTCATCCAGGTGAATATTGGGCAGTTGTTCCATTCGCTCATGCGCAATCCATATTTGCACCACGGTAATATCGCGATCAACCTGCGGTAATTCATTCAGTTGCTGCGCGGCTTTTTTGATTTGCTCGTATTCTAATAATCGCTTGACCAATTCCGCGCGTGGATCATGTTCTTCTTCAATATCGGTTTTTGGGGTGGCGGGTAGCAACATTCGCGATTTGATTTCTATGAGTAGCGCACTCATTAGCAAATATTCAGCGGCCAGTTCTAATTGATCAACAGACATCTTTTCTACATAGAGCATGTATTGCTGCGTCAGCTCAGCCATAGGAATATCGAGAATATTGAGGTTGTGCTTGCGGATCAAATACAGCAATAAATCCAGCGGCCCTTGAAAGGTATCCAAAAAAACTTCTAGCGCGTGCGGCGGTATATAAAGATCTTTTGGAATTTCCAGTAAAGGTTCACCGCAGATTTTAGCGATTGGCTCAGAATCATGCGGATATTCAGATAAAGTAGAAGCCGAGGCAGAATGCATGAGGGCTGATTGGAGCTAATGTGCAATGTGTCTCATGGTACTTTAGGTATTATAGTTCAGTCCCATGGCTTCGCGAATGTCTCGCATAGTTTCTTCCGCTAATTTGTTCGCTTTTTCACAACCATCCGCGATAATGTTACGCACCAAGGTGGGATCTTCCTCAAATTTTTGGATACGTTCATACATCGGTCCTTGTTCAGCCAAGATAGCGGAAATAATGGGCGACTTACAATCTAAGCAGCCAATTTCGGCATTTCGGCATCCGTGCTGCACCCATTCTTGCGTTTCATGATTGGAGTAAATCAGATGGAATTGCCAGACCGGGCATTTGTCGGGATTACCGGGGTCACTACGCCGAACTCTCGCGGGGTCGGTTGGCATGGTGCGAATCTTTTTTTCGATGCTGGCGGGATCTTCTCGTAAACTGATCGTGTTGTCATACGACTTGGACATTTTTTGTCCATCTAAGCCCGGCATTTTAGAGGCTTCCGTCAATAATGCTTCGGGTTCCGACAGAATCATTTTGCCACCGCCTTCTAAATAACCGAATAATCTTTCCCGGTCGCTTAAGCTAAGGCTTTGTTGTTCATTTAATAAGAACCGGGCTTCTTCTAATGCGTCTTCGTTACCTTGTTCTTGATAGAGTGTCCGTAATTCAGAATAAAGCTTTGATTTTTTTGAACCCAGTTTTTTAATGGCTTGTTCTGCCTTTTCCTCAAAACCGACTTCCTTACCGTAAATGTGATTAAAGCGCCGTGAAATTTCACGCGTAAATTCCAAATGCGGTACTTGATCCTCACCGACGGGAACGAGATTGGCGCGATAAATCAGGATGTCAGCACTTTGCAACAGGGGGTAGCCTAGGAAACCATAGGTGCTTAAATCTTTGTCGGTCAATTTTTCTTGTTGATCTTTGTATGTTGGTACTCGTTCTAGCCAGCCCAGTGGCGTCATCATCGACAGTAACAAATATAATTCCGCGTGCGCCGGTACTTTCGATTGAATAAACAGCGTGGCTTGCGATGGATCAACGCCTGCGGCCAACCAATCGATCACCATGTCCCAGACATTTTGTTCAATAATTTCAGGAGTATCGTAGTGAGTCGTTAAAGCATGCCAATCCGCTACAAAAAATAGACATTCATATTGTTGCTGCAGATTGATCCAGTTTTTCAAAACACCGTGATAATGCCCAAGATGTAAACTACCCGTAGGGCGCATTCCTGATAAAACGCGGTCAGCAAACATGATGATTCCCTGAATTCTCCATTGTTAAATATATAATCCAAAAATTGATACGATCATTATTTTGAGCCAAATAATAATAGGACCTATGACTGCGCCTAGTAATCCACTGAACATCAAGACTAGCAATATCATAAACCCATAAGGTTCCAAGCGCGAAAATTGATACGCTAAATTATGTGGCAGCAAACTAACTGCCATCCTGCCACCATCTAAAGGGGGTAGTGGTAATAAGTTCAATACCATCAACACGATGTTGATTTCGATACCTGCAATGCCCATCAGAACGGCTGGTTTAGCAAAACTACTGTCAGGAACCGCGATGGCCAATTTGATGATGAGAGCCCAGAAGATCGCCATGAGTAAATTGGCGCTGGGGCCTGCGGCCGCTACCCATAACATATCCCGTTTGGGTTGCCGTAAATTTGAAAAGATAACCGGTACGGGTTTTGCCCAGCCAAATAAAAATCCAGACCCCATGGTGATTTTGCTAATGATGAACAAGGAAAGCGGTACCAAAATGGTGCCAACCGGATCGATATGCCGAATCGGATTCAAACTGATCCTGCCTTCATTGTGCGCGGTAAAATCACCGAAATGTTTGGCGGCATATCCGTGCGCCGCTTCATGTAAAGTGATGGCAAAAATGACTGGTAAAGCATAAATGGCGATACCTTGAATAATATCATTCATGGTGAATACCAAAAGGTTCGATTGATCCTTTTCCTTGTCTGATCAATTGTGGTATGTCGGTGGTTAAATCAATGACGGTGGTCATTTCAATACCACACGATCCAGCGTCCATGACTAATTCAACCTGATGTTCGAGTCGTTCTCGAATTTCTTCTGCATCATTCAAAGGCCATTCATCTCCGGGTAATATTAATGTTGAACTGAGCAAAGGCTCTCCCAATTCTTCGAGTAATGCAAAAACAACTGGATGATCGGGAATGCGTAGCCCAATGGTATTACGTTTTGGGTGTTGCATTCGTCGAGGGACTTCACGCGTTGCTTGCAGGATGAACGTATAACTTCCTGGTGTAGTTGCTTTCAGCAATCGGTATTGACTGTTATCGACTTTGGCATACGTGGCGATTTCCGCTAAATTACGGCAAATTAATGTGAAATGATGGCGGTCATCCACTTGCCGGATGGTGCGGATACGTGACATCGCATCTTTATCACCCAAATGACAGCCTAATGCATAGCATGAATCGGTCGGATAGACGATCACGCCGCCATCATGCACGATTGAAACAGCTTGTTTAATTAATCGTTGATGAGGCGTAGTGGAATGAATCGAGAAAAATTGCGCCACAGTGACAGTATAGTTGATTGCTAATAAAGAATGAATAAACGAGAATTATGAATTGTTTTCCCAGTTATACCAAATAGGTGTGCATTCCGCAGGAATATTCGGAAGCTGCCCCAAATCATAATAACTTTCGTTCGGTCCATGAAAATCAGATCCGCAAGAAACGGCTAATTGCATTGCTCGCGCATGTTGCGCATAAAAATTAACTTGTTCCAGTGTATGACTTGGAGAAATCACTTCAAGTCCATGACCACCCAATGCGCGGAATTCGTTCAACAAATCTTGCATGACATTCTTGCCTAAATCATATCGCCCAGGATGCGCAATGACGGCTTGACCACCACTGCCACGGATCCAGTCGATTGCGTCACTGAGTTCGGCCCATTGGTGCGGTGTGTATCCCGGTTTTCCTTTGACAAGATATTTTTTAAATACGGATTTAACATCTTTAGCATGACCTTGCTCAGAGAGAAAGCGCGCAAAATGCGTGCGTCCAATGATACCTTGGTTTCCTACATAAGCATAGGCGCCTTCAAGACTGTCATGGATGCCGATTTTTTTTAGCTCGGCTGCGATCCTTTCTGCTCTCGATAACCGTCCTGCTCGCAGGGTCGCCAAGCCTTCAACCAGTGGGGTATACTTTGGATCTATCGCGAGACCGAGAATGTGCAGTGTGCGGCCACGCCAGCTCACCGATATTTCTACGCCGTTGATCAATTCAATGTGATTATCTTTGGCGGCTTTTTGCGCTTCGGCTAATCCTGCAATATCGTCATGATCTGTTAGAGCCAATGTTTCTACGCCACGAAACTTTGCGCGTTCTACCAGTTGAGTGGGTGTTAATACGCCATCTGAAATGCTGGAGTGGCAATGTAAATCAATATTGAGCATCAATCGGGAAATTACATAATGAGGAAGTGCATGATAACAAATAACGGTGTCTAGGAAAAATAATGATTCGAATAATGAAAGAGATAGTATTGGTACAACCGAAAAATGATGAGGAATGTAAATGAATCAGCAAACGACAATCTGGGATCATATCACTGCTGCGCCGCATCGAAGCCTATTTTTGGTGGGTGCTTTGCAAGGTATTTTTACATTACTTTGGTGGGTTTTTGATCTGAGCGGACGGTATGCGGTTGGTGGACAAGCTGTCAATTGGAATGTTGCACCAACGTGGGCACATGCTTTTCTGATGATTTACGGCTTCTTTCCATTTTTTATTTTCGGTTTTTTGTTTACCACATACCCGAATTGGATGAATGGTCCGAAGATAAAACCTCGTGCGTATCTATCGACTTGTTTGTTAATGTTTTGCGGCGTATTACTTTTTTATGCTGGTTTGATAGCTGGCAAGATTGTAAGTGTGGCGGGAGTAGGTTTGATGCTTGCGGGATGGAGTATTGCAATCTATGTGTTATTAAAAGTATTAGTGACGACAGCGCCTCAAGATAAACGTCATGCCAAAGTTACCAGTATTGCATTGGTGATGGGTTGGCTTGGCGTTGCGGCGTATCTTTTATGGCTAATAACGGAAACAGCGGTCATGATCGATTTTTCTCGTCATATCGGCATCTGGCTATTTTTAGTACCTATCGTACTCACGGTATCGCATCGTATGATTCCCTTCTTTTCCAGCCGGGTGTTAGAAAATTACGTCATGGTCAGGCCATTTTGGATGTTGTGGCTCATGCTTGCGTGCTGTGTTGTTCACGGGTATTTACAGTTGATCAATATGACGACTTATCTGTGGGTTGCAGATTTTCCTTTGGCGGGATGTGCTTTTTATCTTTCCTATCGCTGGGGATTTTTGCGTAGTTTTCGAGTCAGTCTTTTGGCGGTTTTACACATTGCATTCGCCTGGTTTGCGATTTCTATGACGCTGTATGGGTTGCAGAGTTTTATTGCTATGTATGACGGCAAAATAATGTTTGGGTTGGCGCCATTGCATGCATTAGCGATAGGTTTTTTTGCCAGTATGATTTTGGCGATGGCTTCACGCGTTACACTGGGTCACTCGGGGCGTCCTTTGGAATTGGATCGACCGACCTGGTTATTGTTTTTGGGGTTCCAAGCAACGGCGATAATTCGGGTTATTGCTGATATTTTGCCTTCAGCCGCAGTAATTTCGCCTGTGTTATACGTAGCAGCAGGGCTAGTGTGGTTGGTATGCTTTATTTTATGGTCGATTAAATATGTACCTATTTATTGGCGGCAGCGAGTAGACGGTAAACCCGGTTAGTTGAGTAGCAAAATGAATAAACTTGATGTGATAAGGTTTCAAAATATTTTGCAATTAAGCCTTGGTTATAGACAAGCATTGTTTTAATGCGCAGATAACGCTATCCTCATGGATCGTAAAACTTATTGTCGAGAATAGGAGCATCATGACTCAGGATGAACTAAAACGCGCAGTCGCCGCCGCCGCTATACAATATGTTCCAGTAGGATCTATCGTAGGAGTGGGAACTGGCTCTACTGCTAATTTCTTTATTGATGAATTGGCTAAAATCAAACATAAAATTGAAGGTGCTGTGGCCAGTTCAGATGCGACTGCGCAGCGGCTTAAAGGTCATGGAATTGAAGTATTGGATTTGAATAACGTCACGGATATTCCCGTATACGTCGATGGTGCGGATGAAATTACTGAACATTTGCATATGATTAAGGGTGGTGGGGGTGCATTGACACGTGAAAAAATTGTTGCCGCCGTTGCGCAAAAGTTTATTTGCGTTGCTGATCAAAGTAAATTGGTCAATGTGTTAGGTAAATTTCCACTTCCCATCGAAGTCATACCAATGGCGCGCAGTTATGTCGCGCGTGAAATTGTTTTGCTGGGGGGGCAACCGGCGTTAAGGCAAGGTTTTACCACGGATAATGGTAATGTCATTTTAGATATTCATGGGATGCAAATGATGAATCCTGTCGAGTTAGAAAGACAGTTGAATCAAATTACTGGTGTGGTAACCAATGGTCTTTTTGCGCTACGACCCGCGAATGTATTGTTACTGGGAACCGATAGTGGTGTAAAAACCATCACGGTTTAATTATGTATTCGAGTGGCGAGTCGATGAATAACGAGGTTTTTACAGAATAAGATTCTTTTATAGAGTGAACTACCATGATGTCTCCTACCAAAGAGCATATTTCCAAGCAATTTGATGCAGATTTAGAAGAAGTACGCACACGCGTATTGCAAATGGGTGGGTTTGTTGAGGAACAAATCGAGTATGCCATTGACGCATTAATTACGGGTAATGAAGACTTGATTAACCAAGTGATCACTCGTGATCATCGAGTCAACGCGATGGAAGTTTCGATCGATGAAATATGTAATCAAATCATTGCGCGCAGGCAGCCTACGGCGAGCGATTTGCGACTCATTATGATGGTCATTAAAACCATTACAGATTTAGAGCGCATTGGTGATGAGGCTGCAAAAATAGCTCGCATGGCAAAACTCATCTATGCGTCGGATCGTATGCATATTCCTCGTTTTAATGAAATCAAGCATGTAGCTAGTATCGCGATGGAAATGCTCCATAAAGCGCTGGATTCTTTTGCGCGCTTGGATTTGAATGCTGCTGCGCATATCGTACGTCAAGATGAACTTGTTGACGAAGAATTTCGCGCCATTCTTCGTCAATTGATTACTTTTATGATGGAAGATCCGAGAAAAATATCGATTTGTTTGGAAATACTATTTGTCGCTAAAGCGATCGAGCGTATTGGCGATCACGCGAAAAACATGTCGGAATATGTCGTGTACATGGTCAAAGGTAAAGACGTGCGCCACGTAACCGCCGATCAAATTGAACAGGAAATCAAGGAATAGCGATTCCTTGATTGGTTACTCTTTTGGATCAATAGATTTTATCGATTCCAGCAATCGCCCACATCTCCTCCTGCACCACGAACACCTGTATTAGTCAGTGTCAATGTGCCGCAAGTGTCACCGGTCATGGAGCCGGTTGGTACTGCTTGCAGGGTAAAACTATTGTTGTCGGATGCTGAAAGACTGATATCGTATTGTTTAGTGCCTGTTCTAGGAGATTGGGTAATTGGTAACGATATTGCGCCATCGTCTCCTGTATTTGCGATACCATCTGCACCGACTGTCTTATCATATTGATTATTTTGCGTATACATTTTTTCCATGAATTGTGCATTTTCTTGGAGTAACGCTTTGGCCTGTGTTCGGTTAGTCCGTTTGACATGATCTTGATAAGATGGAACTGCAACCGCTGCGATAATGCCTACGATTGCTACAGCAATCATAAGTTCAATTAACGTAAAACCTCGTAAATTTTTTGGGCATTCGTACAATTTCATTTTTTCTAAATCCTCTATTTAAAAATTAAATTTATTGTGCCATTGTAATTCGTAATTTTGAATCAACAAGACATTACTGCGAAAATTCTTTCCATGTGATTCTGCCCCGAAGTCCTGCGGCACCTTTAGATGTCAGCGGATCTGTGGTTTGTCCATTCGCCAAATTTCCAATGGCTATATCTGATGTGGCGGTCGTGGCATTATTTCTTATGACAGTGATTCCCCCCATAGCGAAACCAATTTCAATACTGGAAGATAAACCATCCTCTAATGAAAGTATTCTGTTTCTATTGGTATCAAAAGTGGGGCGTGTCAGCATACCACCTGTCAGGAAATCTAATGTATTGAGAAATCCTCTTCCTCCAAAATCACAAGGTGATGCTGATGGAACAATTGTGGTAAAACGAAACAAGCCATCCTCAATTTCAGGGGTTGCGGTAAGTCGCTCACCACTGATTGGCAGATTCATGTACCAGCCTTTGACGGTACTAGAATAATTCACTTCGTTTTGTGTTGTAGTACGGTAATTGGCTCCTGTTGTCATCGAAGTAATTTGTTGCACCAGCGACGAATCAGGGATAGTGCCACTGGTAGTGTAATCCCAAATGCCATACATAGTTTGAGCGTCAGTATTGGTGGTATCCGCGGTTTCTAGATATTTACCAGTGCCAAATAGTACTAACTGTCCTCCTTTGGGATGGAAAGTAATCGCCGGAGGAGAGACAATCGGCTTTGAAGTACCAGATACAAAAAAGGGTGCTCCCCCCAATGCTACTTTCCAGTTGGAAGGTGATGAGTCACTAACATCAAACTTCCATAAATTTCCTTTAAGATCACCTGCGTATATGGCGTCGATTAAACCATTACCATTGCTATCAAATACAGCAGGGGTTGAAAGCCCATTTCCTGAGCCAGTGTGTGCAACCAATTTGACATATTCAGTGCCTATCGT
This sequence comes from Nitrosomonas sp., assembly GCA_020890945.1. Taxonomy (GTDB): domain Bacteria; phylum Pseudomonadota; class Gammaproteobacteria; order Burkholderiales; family Nitrosomonadaceae; genus Nitrosomonas. The sequence continues at coordinate 8,700 of JAJHPK010000015.1, read as the reverse complement.
CCAAGTACCGTCATCACCTCCATTCACAAATAATATGTACAGTACTGCTTTACCAGCGGTACTGTTGTAGCCATTCCCAACTACCACAGCCCATTGCTTATTTTCCATTTTGATGATTTGCCGAGCTTGGCCGGTTAATGGATTGATTCGCGTAAGATTATGGCTATAGCCCATATCTGCATCATCGCTATCGGTAAACTCCCACAAAAGCAGTTTAGCCGCATTCGCAACAGTAAAAGTAGGGGCGGATTGAGTGGTATCAATTGGATTGGTGACGTCTAGCGCAAAAAAACCTCGGCCACCAGCATTCATGCTTCCAACCAATATACTTTTCCAACCACTGTCATAAACATCACCGGCCATCGGCGAGCCATCGACAAAGTAGCGATGATTGGCATTGTAGTCTTTGTCGGTAAGTCTGTTTAAATTTGCATAAGCAGTCGTTGGTACGTAAGCAATAAGTTCTTTACCAGCATCTGCCGAGGTACACCCCGGTGTTACGCCAACAATACACGCATTAAATCCATGCAACATACCGTCATTCGCGCCGACATATACCATGGGTGTTCTGCTTTTGTAGGTAGTACGAAAAGCTGAATAGCCTGGATGATCTACATTCGAATAACCTGCATTTGGTTTACCGACAAAAATAGGACCAGAATTAACGATATCTCCCAGCTTGGTAGTTGGTCGTGCGCGAAATTTATTGATTGTAGTACCAGCACAAGGAAAAGTTCCACTGCCTTCATTTGTTCCATCACCACGCAAATAAGCTACTCTTTCTGCACCGCAGTTGTCCACGGTTCCTGCTGCGTTTTTATCTAAAAAAGCTTTTTGAGAAGCTGTTAAATTCGTGTATTGGAAAGGTACACCATCACTACTACCTTTGGTGATGATAACCCGAGAATTGGGCGTGATGGTTCCTGAAGCGAGTGAGACTAATCCTGCATCCCAATCTGGCGTACCAAATCCAGCAGTAGTAAAAGGTATTGATATTAGTTGACCGCTCCAATCGCCGCTATTAAATTTTGCCTGATAAACGCGTTCGTTGGTCGTTAGTGAACTTGAGTTAGTCGCAACCGCTGAAGCGGCTCCTGTTCGTGCAACAATAGTAGATAAAGCGTTTGATAGCGCATTGGAGAATTCATCAGGATTTGCGGCACTAAAAAAATTGCCACGACTGTTTACTGCGGCATGCTGAAGATCATCGATTTTATATTCATCTTTTACTGTCGGGTCAGGCCATGACTCTGCGCCTGTTGGCAATGTCGTGAGAGATCCATTCACACCTAAACCTACCGTGAAATTCACCAGATGCTGCCAGAAGGCGGGATCGTGTGGATTGGTTGGTACTTTATTCTGCATGTCTGTGCGCAAATCGTTTTTCCAATATTTCATCGCAACGTCAGCGAGTGTATCACTGTAGGCATCCGAATAAGGAAGTGCTGGCGAATAAGAATACGATGCAGGCACTGCTGGGGAAGAGTGATTGGTAATAGTTGAACCGGATTGATTGTCTTCATTATCTATTCCAGAAATACTACCAGCTGACCAATAACCATCGGTCATTAGGATATTAAAGTTTTGTCGGCATTCATGTTGTGTGCCACCTGTAGAGCCCGGAGTTTGACCCCACGGACCCTTGTCATCTGTTCTTTTGAAATAGTCACCTACCGCGATGACTGCTTCTCGAAGTGGAGTGCCTGCAGCAGGAATAGTGTGACCATAAAGATCGGTAAAAAAATTGGTTCGATCAGTTCCGGTAAATTGCCGTACACCACTTTTAACAACAGTTGTGGCAATGCCATCAATAGTCGTTGAGCTTTTGTTAATAGCCGAAAAACCAACGCGCATGGTATTTCCTTGAGCCGAAAATGCTCTGCCGATACCTGCACGTGCTAATAGGATTCTTGAGCGGTAATAGGTATACCAATTAGCAAAGTTTTGGATTTCTTCTGTATAAGTACATGTAGTGCGTGCCGCACAGTCTGTACGAGCATTGCTGCCATCATAAGTGGGTGTAGTTGATTTAATTTCAACCTTAGTATATTTAGTGAGATCGTATTTGTTATCCGTATCGGTGCCGTTATATCTAAAATACACAGCAGGATAAAAAGTTTTTGATGAGCTACTTGATCTTGATCCGTCATTCTTCAACCAACTCGAAGTTTGAGTGTTATTAACAGTTAGGTTTCTACAACCAGCGGTAGTATTTTTAGGATTATGTGGTGCACAAGTAGGGGCTGCATTATTCATTAGAGTGCCGTCGCCATTACTCCATGGAAGATACCTGATGGAAGGATTATAATAAATCTTGTTGACAGAACTGGATCGTAAAGCAGCGGTATATTTGTTTGTAGGATCGAAATCAATAGAATAATTACTGTAATCAGAAGACCCATAGATACTGGTTGCTCGTGGAAACATATAATAAATGCTTTGTAAAATAAGGCTCTCAGGCATTATTTCAAATTGCATTGAACCCGAGTCGTCTAATGTAAACATAACATTGGGAGAAATATTGCCGCCCAAAAAAAGTGGTCCATTCGACAGTGGAGGTTGTTGGGCTTGAACAAGACAACTCATTGTATAAACGAATAAGCCGACGCCATAGGTTATTATTTTCATGATTAACGCTTCCTTCAGGTTTCTATTAATTATTAATTTATGGTCGGAAAGTTTCTTGTAGCCAAACAACAGTTCCATCTTTTGCACCTTCTGCGCGAACAGTAACCCGATAGTAATAGCGCAAGAAACCTCCGGCTGGAGTTTTCTGAATGCCTTCGATTAGATAGGTTGGGGGTCTGATAAGCCCTTTGGGTAACTCAGGTGCGGTATAAGCGATCCCATCAATTTTAAAAACATTATCTTTTGTATAACTGATGGGGCATGTTGGTGAACAAAGCGTTTTCCAAGCCGGTGTAGTGGGCTCGGTATTGACCCCGTAATAACATAAGCCATCGGTACAGCCTGTATCGAAATCGGTGATACCTTCGATCGATTTTGGTGTGTTCGTGGTATCGTCATTGTCGCGAATATGGTGTTCTGCGTAACGCAACGCCATTTCACCCGCTTGCATGGCGAGCATGCGGTCGCGCATATTGCCTGACATGCGCTCTTCTATCGTAGCCATTTTCATTGCGGTAACGCCAAGCAAAGATAAAGCCAGTAAAAAAACCAACCCTGTAACAAAAACTGCACCGGATTGATTTGCTTGTAGAGATATCTTTTCGTTCATAGTGGAGAGTGAATGCGATTGCGTAAATTAAAGGTTGCTGTAAAAGCTTTTCTTAGACGTCTATCCGCCGGAATCGCAACGGAATTTCCGTTGCAATCCAGATAATTTCCAGCGGAAGCGATGTTGGTTTTTTCAGATCTTGCTAATACGCATACTCTTGCAGAGACTACTTGATTCCAATCAGCTGGCAACTCCACATATTGATTAACCGAAGGCAGAGAGTCGGTGCTAATTCCATACACAACTTGTAAATCTTCAATATTACTTAGTAAGGGATTACCAGTTGTTGGTGCTCCAGGTGCATCTGAAATAATGCCATTGCATTGCAATTCGGCATTTTTTGTATCGATATTAAAATGATTCTGAATAATTTTTACAGAATCTTTGACGAGCGTAGCTTCGCAATCACTGTCACCAATTGCACCTTCAAACTGCAAGGTAATCGTATCCGGAGCATTGGAGCTACCATTCGCTCCACTGATAGGAGTTCCCTCAAACCCAACTTTAAAACCGGAGAAAGGAATCTCTACGTGCCCGGCTTGTTTGATACTTCGTCCAATAACTTCTAGTGCGAAACGACCAGTCTCTTGCAACCGTGCGTGATTTTCTTGCTCACTGAAAGTTTGTCGACTGCTGACGAATACCGTTCCAATCACTAGTAACAGAACGAGCCCAATCGTCATGGCAATCATCAATTCAACTAAGGTAAATCCTCGCTGCATATTGACTCCGTTAAAGAAATTCATTGCTGGGAATGGGTAATAAAATGACTGAAATCATTTTCATGGCATAAATCTTGTGTAAAAGCACCGAGTTTTACTCGGTGTTCCGCGTGGACAATTTGATGAGTCATCGTCATCACTACTCATTTCTTTTTCTGTCCACATCATGTTTACCTCAAAACCAGTAGCAAGAGTACCCGTAACAGTTCCTTTTCCATCGGGTAATAAAATAGAGTTAGCAGTGTTCCATTGTGCGTGGTCAAAAGTAGCCATTTGAGTTTCAGTGCAGGTAGCTGTTTGGCAGTCTGGAATATCACCTGGGATACTGGCTGATAAAGAATCGTATGAACCGGCTAATACGCCAGCTAAGTTGGCGCGCATTCGATCCGCAATATCCTCGGTTTGCTTACCGGCAATTGAGCGATAATGAGCTACATTATTGCTTCTAGCACCGGAAACAATTAACGCCGCCATACCCAACAAACCAAAAGAGACAACTAAAATGGTTATGAGTACTTCTAATAGGCTAAAACCTTTGCAAGCGTTTCTTTTTAGTAAATGATATTTATGCTTTATGAACATGAGCCACGGGTTCCTGTTTCGGTACGAAAACGTCCTTGATTACTTAATATGATAGATTTTGAATAATCTGAACCACGGGCATCGCATATTGAAAAAGTTGCAGCGGAACCTGGTGAGAAACCATCTTGACGAAAGGTTACTGTTTTTGTAGTGGTAGTAAGGGTATTTCCTCCTGTAAAAGCAGGAGTAACTTGAAGAATTTGTTCACCAGCATCGACAGACTTATTGCTATTGTTGTCGACAAAAATAATCCAACCATTGGACCAGGTGGTACTATCTGTACAGCTTGTACTAGTAGTACTGGGACATATTGTTGTACGAATATTACGTTTGATCGCTTCACTTTTGGCAAATGCCAATGCAGAATAAAAGCTGTTACTTTGTGTAATCAGCAAGCTGTCTTGAACAAATGAACGATAACTTGGAACAGCAACGGATAATAGAATGCTTGCAACGCTTAATGTGATCATTAATTCAATGAGCGTAAAACCGTGGTTTATTGACTTTTTAAAGTTGATTTTCATTCTGAAATCTTATAAATAATTTTTTGATCTTTAAACCTATGAGATCCAATAAGGGTTTTCAGAGTTAACGGCTTAAACTTTTTGAACTTTAGTAATTCATTTTGGGCTGTAGTACATTAGCTTAAATAACAAGTTAATTTAATGAAGATAACTTATTGTAGATTAATGAAGAAAATTCAATTAAGGTTGTTATGAAAGCTACTTTGGTAGTATTCATAAGGACAAGCGTGATCGCGGTGCTGGGAGCAAGGTTTATGCGAGAGTGGTTGGAGATACTAAGACAGAAACGTTGATACCGTTAATTACTAGGGCATGTTAACACTATCTAAGTGCGTCGACGATAAGAGCGAAATGGATGAATGAGAGAAAGATGACATCCAGATGTCTTTGCAAAACCATACTTTAAAAAATTTTAGTTCAATAAAAACAGTTTGTTATAAATAGAAGTATGGGTTTTTGCAAAAGTCTCAATTCATCAATTTGCTTCAGAAAATTTCCTTTCTGGGTACGGTGGATTACATCAAATTCGGAAAAACTCATATTTATTTCTCATATGATATTGATTTAAAAAATAATTATAGTATTCGACTAATCAATCCTGATTGTAACCGAGCAAAGGTCTTATATGAATTAAGAATCGATTGGTATAATTCGAGAGTACTAGAAACTAGTTTTTCAGATATTTGTTTCGTAAAGTAAAGGCTAAATTTCTGATCAATCTATTGAAATACTTGCCAAGCTATCAATACAGTTAACAATACAGCAATTAATGTCAGTGTACGGTTTTTCTGTTTTTCTTCAATGAGTAAAGCTTCCATTTTCTTTTCCAAAGTATGATTGCGGTTTTCGGTTAGAATTTGATGCATCAAACGTGGAAATTCGGGCAGGATCACTGCCCAGTTAAGTGCTTCTTTTTGAATACGAGCAGTAAATCCGCTAAAGCCGATTTGTTCGGCCATCCAGTGTTCTAGGAATGGTTTTGCGGTTTTCCATAAATCAAGATTGGGATCAAGATCGCGACCTAAACCTTCAATATTCAGTAATGTTTTTTGCAGCAGTACCAATTGCGGTTGAATTTCAACATTAAACTGCCGAGATGCTTGAAATAGTTGAAATAGAACGCGACCAAAGGAAATTTCTTTTAAGGGTTTATCAAAGATAGGTTCGCATACTGCACGAATTGCCGCTTCAAAATCATCAACACGGGTATTTTTCGGGGCCCAACCGGCTTCAACATGAGCTTGTGCTACGCGTCCATAATCGCGGCGAAAGAAAGCCAAGAAATTTTGCGCCAAATAGTTTTTGTCTTGATCGCTCAGTGTGCCCATAATGCCAAAATCTACGGCGATATAACGCCCATCGTCCCCAACGAAAATATTCCCTGGATGCATGTCGGCATGAAAATAACCATCGCGAAACACCTGTGTGAAAAATATTTCTACCCCCATACGTGCCAACTGAGGAATATCAATGCCCTGTTGCTGTAATTGAGCGACATGGCTGATCGGGATTCCTTTCATGCGCTCCATCACCATTACGCTCGTGCGGCAATAATCCCAATGGACTTCGGGAACAATTAGAAGGGGTGAATTCGTGAAATTACGCCGTAACTGGCTGCAATTGGCCGCTTCTCGCATCAAATCCAATTCAACGTCCAAGTGTCTTGCAAATTCTGAAACCACTTGCCGCAATTTTAACCGTTTTCCATCGGCCCAAAGTGCTTCGGCTAACCAAGCTCCTGTATCCATCAGTGCAATATCGTGATTGATAATGGGTGCTAAATTGGGGCGCAGAATTTTTACTGCGACTTCAGTGCCATCGTGCAATTGTGCAAAATGAACTTGTGCCACGGATGCGCTGGCGATCGGAGTAAGTTCAAATTGCGCAAAAACTTCATGGACCTTCTTGCCATATTCAGTTTCAAGCGTTTTCAGCACAAGGTCTGAGGAAAACGGTGGAACTTGGTCTTGTAATTTAGCTAATTCATCAGCGATGTCATGCGGTAATAAATCCCGACGTGTCGATAACATTTGACCAAATTTGACGAAAATTGGCCCCAATGCTTCTAGAGATAACCGTAATCTTTCTCCTCGAGGTCTTTCGAGGTTTCTCCAAAAAGTGATTTTATGGATAAATCGTTGCAAAGGCCTTAACCTACTATGACTTAGGGCAAATTCATCTAATCCATGTCGAAAGAAGATACGGAGTATTTTTAATAGGCGAAAAAGACGCATGGATTTAGGTGAGTGAGAACTTATTAAAAGTGGTTATACAATTATGACACTGTGGTCACTTGTAAGCGCTTTGGTTGGTCAATTGATTGATTCGTGCTTCCAATTGATCCATGCTGTGTTTCAATTTATCGATTTGTTCTGTCCATTCACGATGGGCAGTTGATTTTACGAAGATATTTTTTTCTTCAGCGCAGAATTCTAAAACTGAACCAGTAATTTGTTCTGAATTTTTTTGATACCACTGATGAACTGTTTCGTTCGTTCGAATTACGCGATTCGTAAGCATGTCACCAATTATTTTGCTCAATTCCTGCGCAAAAACATGATCAAGGTTAATTTGTTGAATTAAATTGATTATTTCGTTGCCAAGTGTTTTATTTCCGACTACTTTTATGAGTTTTAATCCCAATTTATTGGATAGTAATAATTGAGGCAACTGCCATGAAGGAATCGATAGTGTGGTATCGGCTTCGGATTGATTAGAAATAAAATATAATTTCCCTTCATCACTGATACCCAAGTAAAACTCAACGATAGGAAATATTTGGATTCGAATATGTTGACCAGAAAATAGCTTTAATTGCTCGCGTATTCGTATTTCTAAATCAAGAAAATGATTAATTGGATCTATTGCAAGTGAAGTTAGCATTTATATAGTGAAATTCTATTTTTTCATGAAGCGACTAACGTGAACCACGCTAGTTAAGGATTCATCATTAATCAGACTATCTATCTGTTTCATTCAAAGAAATGATGGATTCAACAAAAGACTCTGCACGATATTTGCTGATTTAATCCGTTTAGGCTAGTTATTTAGTTATTGTAAGTCATCTATATCCGGCCGAGTATACCATTTAAACTCAGGCCTACAACACCACCCTTTTTATATCAGAATGAACGAGATTGTGAGAAAACTCACATTCATAATTGAAATATGTGGGTATATTTCATTTCTGTTTTCATCTTCAAAATACTTGGTAAGTATTATAGTAGAGTCAGTTATCGCAATTGATCTGAAGTTAAAGACTTCAGAAATCGAAATGTGAAAAAGTGTGAATACTTGCTAAGGAAGATGTTTCTCATGATTTCGATAAACAGCGATGAATGATTTTATGACGAGGCCCTTTAATCCCTATTGCGTGCAATAGGGATTTTTTTTGCTATTTAGTCATAAACCAGTACGGGTTTAATCGCCAAGTGCTGTTGGATTGAAAAAGCAATGCGTTCTGCTGAAGTTGAATCAGAATAAGGTCCGGCATGAATTTTATGCAAACCATTGTGTTCAATAACACGGATTGGATCTTGCAGCCACGAAAGTTTGTTCTTAATGTGCATGACAAAATGTTGCGCATTGTTTTGTGAACCGAATGCACCGAGTTGAACATACAGTTTGTTTAAAT
>JAJHPK010000041.1 GCA_020890945.1 Nitrosomonas sp. | reverse complement strand
AGTTTAAAAACATTATTATCTGTCATTGCGGTGTTCTCCTTATTTTGATAGTTGATCTGGGCAGATCTTTATCAACAGATTACACCGCTCTCTTCTCCTTCCATACACCAGAAATGATCATAGCTCTATTTAATTGTAGAATTCCTAAGGTTGTTTAAAGTATTCAGGAGCATAATGTAAATCTGTAAACACAAACGGACTTTCTTGACTTTATTAGACCACTAGGAAATATGGCGGATTTATCTGACCTGATTCAAGGGAGTTATATGTCAATATTTTCCATGACAAAACTAATCGCAGTACTGCTTGCGGCGGGGTTATGAATTGTTATTGATTTATAGAAGCCGTGATAGCATTTGACTCATCAACCGAGATTGTAACCGTGCAAAGATTTTTCGGCTGATGCTTTTCCCGGAATCGATAAATTAAAATCCCAATCTCTCATACTGCAAAATTTGTAATATGAAAGAATTTAAAAAGTCGACTCTATACTGATAGTCGCCTTACTAAAGAATGAGATCTAATAGTGGGTTAAACCCTGGTTGTACATTATTTAGATATACTGACCAATCCTCTCCGCCAATGACGTTGGCAACCAGTATATGAGTTCCAGGATTCCAGATCAATTGCGCAGATTTGAAACTTTGATTGCCAGCGACATTGACATTAGCGTCAATACTAGAAATATCGATTTTGTCGCCGTCGTAGTGACTAAAATTTTGAATAATATCTCGAGATAAATTGTTAGGGCTATCGTTAATCAACAAATATTTGAAAGTATCTGCTCCTGATTCGCCATTGAGCACATCCTTTCCCAACCCTCCGGTTATGAGGTCATTGCCATCTCCTCCATTGACTGTGTCGTCCCCCCCCTTGGCATTTAGGATGTCGTTTCCATAACCACCTTTTATTTTGTTGTTACCATTGGTGCCAACAACTGTATGATTGCCACCTCCCAAGTAAACATTTTCAAAATTGGTGTATTTTTGCCCGGAATTGTTGGTAAGACCCGTTCTCATATCCAAAAAATAGTCTACCCCATAATCAGTATTAGTATAGTCGAGGGTATCAATACCTCTTCCACCATCCAACGTTTCAGGCCCATGGGCGGAAGCGTGCATAAGGTCATAACCATCTCCTCCGAGATAAGTACCACCATCTCCATCAGAAGTAATGTCGTCGCCATTACCTCCACCGTCTATGTAATCTGTACCAGGTCCGCCTATCAATGTATCATGTCCGAGACCACCGTAAATGAAGTCATTTCCACCCCCACCAATAATAAAATCGCCACCTGCTTCACCATAAATATAGTCACCATCATCTGTGGGATATCCACTGACTCCGGGTGAAATTTCCCATGGTGTAATAGTGTCATAGTTAGCTGTTCCAAAAATATTGGCCATTTTCTTTCTTCTCCTTAAAAATTAAAAGATTTGTTTAAAACGCTTTAGAGCTTCAATATCCACATAAATAATTTTGAATACTCATTAGCACCTCTCACAATAGAGTAAAAAGATTAAATTTTTATTACCATATTCACACAGTTAGTGGAGAAATGTGTTTAATTTTTATTCACTTTTAATAGGAGATGTGCAAGCTCAGAATACATCAAATATGGAAATGTGCAAGTTCAGAGTACATCAGGGGTAAGAATAGGTTTTTGAAAAAAGTCACGAAGTGTTGAATTAATTGTGCGTGCCTACTGAAAAGGCAAAAAAATAAAACAGTTTTCTTCTTTGATTAAGATTGAGTTAGATGTGTACCTCCCTTGCAATAAACTGGGGGTGAGTTAACATCAAAGCATTTTGGTTCATTTATCCATATTTTGCAGACGTATTCTTCTGACCAGAGCTTTAGTACTTTGAGGCGTCGAGTGAAGTTGCAGGTTATCATGAAGCTGTGTGTATTTTTAACTGATCGAAGAAAACCTAGAAATACCTTTTTGTGATGACTATTCTTAATGATTCGGTCATGCGTTCGAATTTCATCGATTTTGTAAGGAGGAGCATCAAACAGATTGAGCAGAAATACCATTGATACGTTCCTACCGGATTAATTGTGCGGCGAACTCGTTTGTGTTGAGGATATTTTTATTAAGTAAAACTTTTGTAAAAACCTCTCAATAACCGTCATTTGAAGATTTTTCACATCACCACAGCGAAATTCTCGTGATAGCGTAGAGTTTGCTATGCGGATAAAAAAAGCACATTCATCTCTGAATGTGCTTTTTCCTTAAAAAATACTAATAATGATTACAGCAGCGGTATGATCAATAACGCTACAATGTTAATAATCTTAATCAGTGGGTTAATTGCTGGGCCAGCCGTATCTTTGTACGGATCACCAACCGTATCACCGGTTACTGATGCTTTGTGAGCGTCGCTACCTTTGCCACCGAAATGACCATCTTCAATGTATTTTTTCGCATTATCCCAAGCACCACCACCGGTAGTCATGGAAATCGCAACAAACAGGCCAGTCACGATCGATCCCATCAATACGCCACCCAAGGCTTGAGGGCCTAAAATGATACCTACTAGCAGCGGAATCAATACCGGAAGCAGTGAAGGAGTCATCATTTCTTTAATGGCAGCTTTGGTTAGCATATCAACGGCTTTGGAATAATCCGGTTTTGCAGTGCCTTCCATGATGCCTGGAATTTCTTTGAACTGGCGTCGTACTTCAATTACTACCGATCCAGCTGCACGACCAACCGCTTCCATCGACATTGCGCCAAACAGATAAGGAATCATGCCGCCGATAAACAAACCGATAATCACCATGTGATTGGAAAGATCGAAAGTCAACGCATGTCCGGCGTGTTCCAAGGCGTGCGTGTAGTCAGCAAACAATACTAGCGCAGCTAAACCTGCTGAACCGATTGCATAACCTTTGGTTACGGCTTTGGTGGTATTGCCAACCGCGTCTAAAGGATCAGTGATGGCACGAACGGAATCAGGCATTTCTGACATTTCAGCGATACCCCCGGCGTTGTCGGTGATCGGACCATATGCGTCCAATGCAACGATAATACCGGTCATTGACAACATTGCTGTTGCAGCAATCGCAATGCCATATAATCCAGCCAATGCATAGGCCAGGATAATGCTCAAACAAACAGCTAATACAGGAGCCGCCGTCGCGCGCATAGAAACACCAAGACCTGCAATAATATTCGTTGCATGTCCAGTAGTTGATGCTTCAGCGATGTGCTGTACCGGATGATATTCGGTTGAGGTGTAGTATTCAGTAATCACTACCATTAAGCCGGTTAGAACCAGGCCAATAGTGGCTGCCAGAAACACTCGCAAAACCAGCATCGCGCCAGAAATTTCTGAACCGTCAACAGTTAATGACATACCGCTCATAAACCAAATCGTAATCGGTAAATACGCTACCAATGCAATGCCGCCTGCAACTGCAAGACCGCGGTACAAAGCATTCATGATGGTACCGCCTTCACGCATTTTGACGTAATAACAACCAACGATTGATGCGATGATTGATACGGCACCGAGCATGAGCGGATACACCACCGCACTCGCAGCGTCAGTGGTAAACAACAAGGCACCTAGAATCATGGTAGCGATGATAGTAACCGCATAAGTTTCGAACAAGTCAGCCGCCATCCCTGCGCAATCGCCAACGTTATCGCCAACGTTATCGGCAATAACTGCTGGGTTGCGAGGATCATCTTCCGGGATGCCTGCTTCAACTTTACCAACCAGATCGGCGCCAACGTCAGCACCCTTGGTAAAAATACCACCGCCCAAACGAGCGAAGATTGAAATCAGCGAACCGCCGAATGCAAAACCGACTAAAGGTTTAATGACATCGCTGACAGGCAAAGTGGAGTTTGCATCATCAAAAAGAAACGCCGTATATCCCGCCACACCGAGCAGACCCAATCCTACGACCAACATACCGGTCACAGCACCGCCACGGAAAGCAATTGCTAGCGCTTCGTTCAATCCAACACTCGCTGCTTGCGCAGTACGCACATTCGATTGAACCGATACGTTCATACCCAGAAAACCGGCCGCGCCAGAAAGAAAAGCGCCGAGTGCGAAGCCAATTGCAGTATCCCAGCCTAATGCGAGCCACAAAGCGACAAATAAAACAGCACCCACGATTCCGATCGTAGTGTATTGGCGTTTCAGGTATGCTGACGCACCTTGCTGAATGGCTGCCGCAATTTCTTGCATACGCTGATTACCAGTCGATTGTATGTAAATACCCCGGATCCATATCCCACTGAATACCAGGGCCAAAATCGCACATAATATTGCGATAGTTAAACCGATAGACATAAAAAACTCCAATTAAAGTCAGACCAGATAAAATAATATGCGAAATTTTGGCCTAAAAAACCTCGCATTATTAGACACTTGTTCAAATTCCAGAAGGCGAAGTCATATTTTATATGTTCTTGCGCTCAACGTGAATTAAATTTAGCGAATTCAGATTCACAAATTAGGTTTGATATTCCTAAGCTGCAGTCCTACAAAATGATTGTGTCCGATAGCAAATTAAAGTTTAAATTCTGCTAACTTTTTGGCGACGGCAACACTTTTCATTCGCACATAATTGGGTAGACCGTCTTTGTAAGGAGGATAGTCTTCACCTTCAATCAATGGCAGTAAATAGTCACGGCAAGCTTGCGTGATACCAAAACCGTCTTCACTAATATAGTTTGCTGGCATCATTTTTTCTACGTTGGCTACTTCGGAGAGTTTTGCCATGCCGACCGACCATTTATAGGGTTTGTTGGATTCGCGAACAATGGTTGGCATGACGGAATTGTGTCCAGCCAGCGCATATTCAACCGCTGCTTTACCCATGGCATAGGCTTGTTCCACGTCGGTCTTAGAGGCAATATGTCTTGCGGCGCGTTGTAGATAATCGGCTACCCCCCAGTGATATTTCAATGACAAACCATCTTTAATGATATTGGCGACCACCGGTGCTACACCACCCAATTGCGCATGACCAAAAGCATCGCGCAAACCTTGGTCAGACAAGAAATTACCATCTTCACCTTTCACACCTTCTGATACGACGACTGAGCAATACCCGTATTGTTTGACGTATTGATCAACTTTCGCAAGGAATTTCGCTTTATTAAAGGTGATTTCTGGGAAAAGAATAACAATTGGAATTTCACAATCCGGGCTTGAAGCCAAACCACCCGCAGCCGCGATCCAACCGGCATGGCGGCCCATTACTTCAAGCACAAAAACCTTGGTTGAAGTTTTCGCCATACTGGCCACGTCAAAGCTCGCTTCGCGTGTGGATACCGCAATATATTTTGCAACAGAACCAAATCCCGGACAGCAGTCGGTGATAGGCAGGTCATTATCGACCGTTTTGGGAACATGAATCGCTTGAATCGGATATCCTAATGTATCAGCGAGTTGTGATACTTTTAGACAGGTGTCAGCCGAATCGCCGCCACCGTTGTAAAAGAAATAACCGATATTGTGTGCTTTGAAAACTTCGATCAGGCGTTCATATTCGCGTCGGTTTTGTTCCAAACTTTTCAGTTTGTAACGACACGAACCAAATCCACCCGATGGTGTATATCTGAGACCGGCAATAGAAGATGCCGATTCAGCGTTAGTATCGATTAGATCTTCCGTCAATGCGCCAATGATGCCATTGCGACCGGCATAAACATTAGCGATTTTATCGGAATGCATGCGTGCTGTTTCTAAAACGCCAGCAGCAGAAGCATTAATGACAGCCGTTACACCACCGGACTGCGCATAAAAAGCATTTTTACTTGCCATTTCGTCTCCTAGTTGATTAAATTAAGAAAAAATTATTATGAATTTGCTAAATTGGGTGTTGATTGAAAATCAGAAATATCCAGCTTTAAGTTCAATTATTAACTGATTTTTACGGTTTCTGTGAGATTAAAGCTGGAATTATAATCTATTGTAATGCCGAGAGAATTTGATCTCTAATTTTTTCAACTGATCCTGTTCCTATTATTTTGATATAGCGAGGCGCATTCTTTTCGCCGGAAGATGCCCATTGAGAATAATAACTGACCAAAGGCTCCGTTTGCTGATGATAAACATCTAATCTTTTTTTGACAGTTTCTTCTTTATCATCGTCACGTTGAATCAGTGGCTCCCCAGTAAGATCATCGCGATCTGCAACTTTGGGTGGATTGAATTCAATATGATATGTGCGACCAGAAGCGGTATGCACCCTGCGTCCGGACATGCGTCTGATGATTTCGGCATCAGCGACATCAATTTCCACAACATAATCGATTGGTACATTCGCTGCTTTCATCGCATCGGCTTGCGGAATGGTGCGAGGAAAACCGTCGAACAGAAAACCTTTGGCGCAATCAGGTTGCGCAATGCGTTCTTTGACCAAATTGATAATGATGTCATCCGAAACAAGGCCGCCTGAATCCATGATTTTTTTTGCCATAATGCCCAATTCGGTGCCTTCCTTGACAGCATTACGCAGCATATCGCCGGTAGAAATTTGTGGAATACCAAAATGTTCCTTAATATAATTGGCTTGCGTTCCCTTACCTGCGCCAGGGCCGCCTAATAAAATGATTCGAATGGCTTGTCTCCTTTTATTTTTGATTGAAATGATCGGATATACCGGCAATTTTTTGTTTTATTTTTTGCCCGGTAAATGCAACAACATCATGCAATTATATCGCACGCAAATCAGATACTCGAGTTTTTTGCCACGTTATTTTAGTTAATTTGAATGGAACATAGGACAATTCAAACTGATAGACCATTGGTTATGCGATAATTTGAACGACTTTTTATAGGAAAAATCATGGACGAAAACAGAAGCAAAGCACTAGATGCCGCCTTATCACAAATTGAAAAGCAGTTTGGCAAAGGCTCCATCATGCGGTTGGGTGCAAATGACGTTGCCTATGATATACAAGTCGTCTCTACCGGGTCGTTAGGGCTTGATATTGCATTGGGTGTAGGCGGTTTGCCGCGTGGCCGGATTATCGAAATTTATGGTCCTGAATCATCCGGCAAAACGACACTGACTTTGCAAGTGATTGCTGAAATGCAGAAACTGGGAGGCACTGCGGCGTTCATTGATGCGGAACATGCTTTGGATCCACAATATGCGCAAAAAATAGGCATTAACGTTAAGGAACTCTTGATATCCCAACCGGATAATGGCGAGCAAGCATTAGAAATCGCTGACATGCTAGTACGCTCAGGGTCCGTCGATATCATCGTGGTGGATTCGGTCGCGGCATTGACACCGCGTGCCGAAATTGAGGGTGACATGGGCGATCCACAAATGGGGTTGCAAGCACGGTTGATGTCGCAAGCGTTACGTAAATTGACCGCGAATATCAAACGCAGCAACACTATGGTCATCTTTATCAATCAAATTCGCATGAAAATCGGCGTGATGTTTGGGAATCCTGAAACCACCACGGGCGGTAATGCATTAAAATTCTATGCATCGGTACGATTGGATATCCGCCGTACAGGTTCAATCAAAAAGGGTGAAGAAGTGATCGGTAACGAAACACGCGTCAAAGTTGTTAAAAACAAAGTTGCACCGCCATTCAAACAAGCTGACTTTGACATCTTGTACGGTGAAGGCATTTCTCGCGAGAGCGAAGTGATTGAATTGGGTGTTTTGCACAAAATTATAGATAAATCGGGCGCCTGGTACGCTTATAAAGGCGAAAAAATTGGTCAAGGCAAAGATAATGTGCGCGATTATTTAAAAGAGCACAAAGAAATCGCACAAGAAATCGAGCAAAAAATTCGTGCGATAGTCGGAATTGCTGAAGCGACCACACCCGTTAAAGAAAAAACTAAAGATGAATAATGAGCGCTGTTGAGAGCAAAAAAAACCTGGAAACACGCGCAATGCGTTATTTGGTGCGGCGAGAATATTC
This sequence comes from Nitrosomonas sp., assembly GCA_020890945.1. Taxonomy (GTDB): domain Bacteria; phylum Pseudomonadota; class Gammaproteobacteria; order Burkholderiales; family Nitrosomonadaceae; genus Nitrosomonas. The sequence goes on along the minus strand of JAJHPK010000041.1, from coordinate 21,428 downwards.
TCGGCAAGAATTGGCACAAAAGCTCTCGACAAATGCTAACACAAGCGATAGCCAAGAACTTGAAACTGTTCTGGATGCGTTAGAACAGAAAGGATTTTTGTCCGCACAGCGTGTGGTGGAACAGACAGCCCACTTGCGCAGAGCACGCTATGGAAGCCAACGTATCATCCATGAATTAAAAACCAAAGGAATTGATGCTCATTTGATTGATGAGATCGTGCCAACTTTGCAAGCAACAGAAAATGAGACCGCCAGCACAGTTTGGCAAAAGAAATTTGGCAGATTGCCGGCTACTCGCGAAGAATATGCCAAGCAAATGCGTTTTATGGTGAGCCGCGGATTTTCGGTGGAAACGGTACGAAAGATTTTAACCCCAGCAGATGATGTATGAATTGTTATTCGATGACCTCTATAAATTTCTATGAAAAGTAGCGAAATAAGGCAAAAATTTCTCGATTTCTTTGCTGCTCACGGCCACACCGTTGTTGCATCCAGTCCGCTTGTGCCGAACAATGATCCGACCTTACTTTTTACCAACGCCGGAATGGTGCAGTTTAAAGATGTGTTTCTTGGTCAAGACCGGCGTGCGTATGTACGTGCAGCAAGTTCACAACGCTGTGTGCGTGCAGGCGGCAAACACAATGATTTAGAAAATGTTGGTTACACCGCCCGGCATCATACATTTTTTGAAATGCTGGGTAATTTCAGTTTCGGCGATTATTTTAAGCGCGACGCGATTCATTATGCTTGGGATTTTTTGACGCAGTCGTTAAATATTCCGCGGCAAAAATTATGGGTGACGGTTTACGCTGAAGACGATGAAGCCGCCAATATTTGGATAAACGAAATTGGTATAGAAAAGGATCGGTTAGTTCGTATCGGTAGTTCTGATAATTTTTGGCAAATGGGTGATACAGGGCCTTGTGGGCCGTGTTCTGAGATTTTTTACGATCATGGCCCTGATGTAGCGGGAGGGCCGCCCGGGTCCGCCAATGCTGATGGCGATCGCTATATCGAAATCTGGAATTTAGTATTCATGCAATATAACCGTGATAGCGAAGGTACCTTGCATCCGCTGCCCAAACCGTCCGTGGATACCGGCATGGGCTTGGAACGAATCTCTGCGGTGATGCAAAACGTTCACAGCAATTATGATATCGATTTATTTCAACATCTTATTCAAGCGGCAGCGCGTGTAACCGATACCCAAAATCTTGCGGATAATTCACTTAAAGTGATTGCAGATCATATTCGCGCTTGTGCGTTTTTAATTACCGATGGAGTTATTCCTGGTAGTGAAGGGCGCGGCTATGTCTTGCGAAGAATCATTCGTCGCGCCATTCGTCATGGTTATCGGTTAGGCCAAAAGCAACCTTTCCTATATCAATTAGTCGAGGCTCTTAGTCAAGTGATGGGGCAAGCATATCCAGAGCTTATTGCCGCGAAGTCTCGAGTTGCTGAAGTGCTGCGGCAAGAAGAAGAGCGTTTTGCTGAAACAATCGAGCACGGCATGCAAATCCTGGAAACCGCGCTCAACCAGAAAATTAAGTGTCTGGACGGTGAAACGGCATTCAAGCTTTATGATACTTTTGGTTTTCCATTGGATTTAACTGCCGATATTGCCCGAGAACGTGGTATTGCGGTCGATCATGCTGCTTTCGAGCAAGCTATGACACGACAACGTGAACAAGCACGCGCGGCGAATAAATTCACGATGCAAGAGAGTATTCGTTACAACGGTGACCCAACAACCTTTTGCGGTTATGAAGCGCTACAACAACAAGCCAAAGTATTGGCATTATATAGGCAAGGCAGCCTAGTTGATCAAATTGAGGCTGGCGATGAGGCCATTATTGTATTGAATCAAACCCCGTTTTATGCTGAATCCGGTGGTCAAGTTGGCGATAGTGGTGAATTTACCAGCGCTGATAGCCTTTTTACGGTTAACGATACGCAAAAAATACAAGCCGGGGTATTTGGGCATCATGGTCAATTACAGCGTGGACGGTTAAGTACCGGAGTAACAGTGTCGGCTAAAGTTAATCCGGTGAATCGTACTAATACGGCTAACAACCATTCGGCGACTCACTTGTTGCATGCAGCATTGCGCAAAGTGCTTGGCACGCATGTTACGCAGAAAGGTTCGCTGGTTGATCCGAATCGGCTGCGTTTCGACTTCTCGCACAACGTACCGATGAGCGCCGACGAAATCCGCGAAACCGAGCGTTTGGTCAACGAACAAATCCGCAATAACTGGGTGGTCGAAGCGGCTTCGATGAAATACGATGACGCGATCAAACGTGGCGCGATGGCGTTGTTCGGCGAAAAATACACGGACGTAGTGCGTGTCATCGGCATGGGCGAATTCTCGACCGAATTATGTGGCGGGACGCATGTACCGCAAGTCGGTCAAATCGGCTTGTTTAAAATCGTCGCTGAATCCGGTGTCGCAGCAGGAATTCGCCGTATTGAAGCCGTAACGGGTAAAGGTGCTGTCGATTATATACAGCAACGTGAAGCGCAACTGTTAGAAATAGCACAAACATTAAAAACTAACCCTCAAGAAGTCACGCAAAAAATTGCTCAAATTATTGATAATGTACGACAAACCGAAAAAGAATTGATGCGCTTGAAAACTCAATTAGCCAATACACAAGGTAGCGATTTATTGGCGCAGATTCAGGAAATTGAAGGTATTCAAGTGCTTGCAGCAAGGCTAGAAAATGCGGACAGCAAAATCTTGCGTGACACACTCGATCATCTGAAAGATAAACTTAAATCTTGCGTCGTCGTGCTAGGAACAACGACATCTGATGATAAAGTCGCTTTGATCGCTGGCGTGACTAGTGATTTAACACACAAAATCAAAGCCGGGGAGCTGGTCAACTTCGTCGCGCAACAAGTTGGCGGCAAAGGCGGCGGCCGACCGGATATGGCGCAAGCCGGGGGTACACAGCCTAATCAATTGGCCGCTGCTTTATCGAGAGTTAACAATTGGGTTAAGGAAAAATGTAATCGGTAAGCTTAAATTAAATATCAGCGATACCATCTATCTTCAACATCGGTATTTTGATTGTAACTCGATTTTACAAGAGGTGATTTTAGCGAATTATTTTAATGGGCCGCCTCGAAAATATTGAACGGCCCATAAGCCCGTGGCAAGTTTTTACAGCAGCGAATACACCCCTGCAGCTATCAATCCACCGATAAAGCCGCCGACTATAGGTACATAAGCATACCCCCAATCGCTATCGCGTTTATTGGTCATTGGAAGAATCGCGTGCATGATGCGTGGCCCTAGGTCGCGAGCAGGATTAACCGCAAAGCCAGTGGGTCCACCGAGTGATAAACCGATCCCAAATAATAGCAAAGCTACCGGTAGGGCATCCAGCGCACCTAAGCTGGACTGTGGTGAAACGATCATCATGACGCCAAACACCAGCATGAAAGTGCCGACCGCTTCGGTAATGATATTGTAGAATGGATTACGGATGGCTGGTCCGCTACAAAATGCTGCTAACTGCATATTCGGATCGGTTGTTGCATCAAAATGTTGGCGATAAGTGATCCATACTACCAATGCACCCAACATTGCTCCTAGCATTTGTCCCAGTGCATAAATTGGAACACTACTCCATGCAAACTTACCCGCAGCCGCGAGACCAATGCTCACCGCAGGATTTAAATGCGCGCCACTGGAAGCGGCTACGGCATAAACCGCCACAAAAAGCGCAATTCCCCAGCCAGCCGCAATAGTTATCCATCCAGCATTATTACCTTTGGATTTATTAAGCACGACATTAGCTACGACGCCATTGCCCAACAACACTAAAATAAAAGTACCGATCAATTCACCTAAAAAAGGAGTCATATTTATCACCTTACGATTGAGTTTTATTTCGTAGAACCTACATCTAGAGAGAAGCAAAAGAAATCAACCTTGCAGTTAAATTGTAGAAAAACTTTCTGGCAATTCTGGAAGGCAAATGGATTATCACACAAAATTTTATGAAATATATTGGGAACGATTAATTTCGCGAATAACCCTTTTATAGAGTTTCAATGTAAGAATTCCTCGCTGTCAATCAACATGCATAAGTTTCCAGCTAAGAAGTTGTTGCCTAATTTAAATTTCGAGAGTTTTCTCGCTACTTAAATCTGTAATAATCGTTACTTGTTTCGAGAATGTCGCAGTGGTGAATAATGCGATCGAATAGCGCTGTGGTCATTTTTTCGTCACCAATGACCTAGATCCACTCAGCAAAATTAAGGTTGGTAGTAATAATCAAAGAGGTTTTTTCATCCATAGGGTATAGGGTGGTAACTTTTCAACGCTGATTTCACCCTTTTCCTAGTAATTTTTGCATGTTGATTAACAGAATTGATCGCAAAAGCAGATAGCGACGTCATTATTGATAATGGCGCCAGCAGCTTTGTACCGATGTCGCATTATCTCATCAGCAACCAGATACCCGCTTTACTTTTAGATATGGGGCATGAATTGGTTGTGCATACCGTCATCACGGGCAGTCAGGCTTTACTGGGATACATTGAATGGTTTTGTACATCTGATTAAACGTTTCCGAAAGAAGCATTGTTTGTTGTCTGGTTAAATCCCTGCTGGGGCGAAATCACCATGAATGGCAGGCAGTTTGAAGAAATGAAAGCGTATGTGGATAACAATGCCCGAGTATCAGCCATCATCCGAATTCACACTACAAGCCTGAGACATTTGGCAAAGATTTATGTGAAATACTTCAATCAAAATTTACCTTCCATGAAGCGCTTAAAGATAGCACATTGCCGGTGATGGTACGACAAAGATTAACGATTATCCGCAGGCAGCTCTTCACCAATATTGAAAATGTGTCTGCAGTTTTAGCATGAACAGCAACAAATTAGATGCGCTCATTGAAAGAATAGCCTCGGAACACGGCATTGTTCTAACACAGGATGATCCGATATTGATGATGCATACGCTCAATGAAGTATTACTCGAACAAAATGAAAAAGCCCATGCTGAGCTTCTAAGCAATTACCAGGCGACATTGGAAGAGAATTTTAATCGGTGGTGTGAGTACTCTACCAAAAAATCCAATGCCATGATCAGTGCATCCGTGAGTAACGCGCAATTAACACGAGACCAATTACTCGAAAGCTGCATTCAGCTGATTGATGAAAGGATAAAAAGTGGAGAGGGTCAAGAGATTTATGAGCTGACCAGAATTTCCAGGCAGGTGGCTATTATGAATTTATTTGCTGCGACCTTGGTATTGATCTCGACTGTATTGATTCTAGTGATCTTGAGTTAACAACAAAATTTTAGGGGCTGTAGTAGATTAGCTTAAATGATAAGCTAATTTAATGAAGATAAGTCATTGTAGATTATTAAAGAAAACGCAATTAAAGCTGCTGGAATGTTTTGTGTTGGAAGTTACAGCGCGATCAGCAGCCGTTATACTGGAAATTCAACCCAATAGTGCAGCACTGTTTTATCGCAAAATACGGGAAGTAATTGTTTACCATTTGGAGCAAGAGTCTCACGAAATCTTTGATGGCGTAGTGGAATTAGACGAAATCTACTTTGGTGGTATTCGTAAGGGCAAGCGTGGTCGGGGTGCTGCGGGCAAGGTTGCTGTTTTTGGCATATTGAAGCGTGGTGGGAAGGTTTATACGAGGGTTGTTGGGAATACCAAGACAGAAACGTTGATGCCGCTCATTACTAGAAAGATAGCATCTGACAGCGTAGTTTATACAGACTGTTATCGCAGTTACAATGCGCTCGACGTGAATCATTTTTACCATGAGCGGATAAACCATTCCACACTATTTGCACAAGGTAAGAATCACATCAACAGCATTGAAAATTTTTGGAATCAGACCAAACGCGTCTTAAGAAAATACAATGGTATTCCTAAAGGATCATTTCCATTGTTTCTCAAAGAATGCGAATTCAGATTCAATTATGGAACACCTAAACAACAGTTAAAAATTTTGAAATCTTGGACTCAAATTTAACCTGATCTACTACAGCCCCATGTTTATTCTCAATCAATCACTCCTGGTTGCAAGGACGCAATAATCCTATATTTGCGTAATCATTTGGTGCTCAGCGAAGAGTTTAGGGAGTTTTTTCAAATATACGCCAAGCCAGTAATACGTGTCAGGTATGAGCTCTAAATATAAAAAGAGCCAGTACTTATTAATTTTCAGTACCGACTCCTTATCAAATCAAAAAATAGACTAAGCGGATATTTTTACGGAAGAAAAATATGATTTATTTTTTGACGCAATAAACAACATAGTAACTGCAAGATAGCCCAAAAAAAGTACAAATCCACTGACAACTTCCAGTCCTAACCAGCTTACGATCGAGTTTATTTGTGGTAATGCTGGAAGAGAACCAAATAAGATAACGCTAGCTAATGGAAAAATACCAAACAATACAAAGCAAACTTTTATTACTGTAACAAAAAGAAATTGGTTTGTTCTGTTTGTTCTCATAAAACCTCCTACAGAAGTATTTATAAAATTCGACTACCAAAAATTATTTTGATTAATTCATAATTTTAGAATCGTCAAGATTCACAGAAAGTTTACGCTATTTTCACAAAATATTCACAATTTTTTTCAGTTTTATCAAATAATTCAAATAAAAAACTCTTCTTGATTCAGCTTCCGCTTAATAGTTGCAAATTAGGCTCTCCACAAATGAAAAATCAATTCAAATATTAGTATCGATCCCTTTCCATCCTCACTATTAATTCACATCTTTTTTACTTTTTATTCACATTCATTGTGTTAGCTTACCCTTCCGGCAGCATGGATTTAATAATTTCCGATAGCGTAATTTTACGGAATTATTAACACAAACAGTTTTTTGTTTATCAACCAGATTTCGATTCACTTAAAAATTTAAAATTGACATGTTTAGTTATGTATAAATATTTTTAATAAAAATAGAATCTTACAGTAAAGGATAAATCTTTCGATGGGGATGCTCAGTACATTACTTCTAACACCAGTATTAGGTATTCTGATACTTGCATTAATTCCGAGTAAGAACACAAAACAAATTCGATTCACCGCTAACCTAATTGCAATCCTAGTTTTTCTCTTAAGTTTCTGGTTGGTTCTAAATTACGATCAATCGGATGGTCAGATTCAGTTCTATGAATCTTTTATTTTTAATCCTAAGCTCAATACTGCTCTTGCGTTGGGTGTTGATGGATTATCTCTACCAATGGTGGTATTGGCCTCATTATTAACAGTGATTGCACTGCTTGCTTCTTTCAACATAACACGCAATATCAAAAGCTACTATGTCAGTATTTTGCTGTTAGAACTGGGGATGCTGGGGGTATTTCTTTCGCAAGATTGGTCTTTGTTCTATGTCTTCTGGGAATTGACTTTAGCGCCACTGTTTTTTCTTATTGATCGCTGGGGCGGTACGCGCCGTCATATGGCCAGTCTAAATTTTGTGCTCTATACGATGGGGGGGTCCATTTTTATGCTGATTAGCTTATTAGCAATCAGCCAATACATGCCACCCCATGGTGGCACTTTGATGTCTGCGATGACAGTCGCAGCACAAAGCATGCCGCGAGACGAACAGGTCTGGGTTTTAATAGGATTTCTCATCGGTTTCGGCGTTAAGATGCCTATATTTCCATTACATGGCTGGTTGCCATTAGCGCACGTTGAAGCACCCAGTCCGGTCAGTATATTGCTCTCTGGAATTCTCCTCAAAATGGGTGCTTACGGCATGATAAGAGTCATTGTCATGCTGCCTGAAGCAACACAAATGCTGCAAACATTACTTATTACACTCGCATTGATCGGAATGATCTATGGCGGTGTTCTGGCATGGCGGCAAACCGATATGAAAGCAATGGTGGCTTATTCTTCAGTCAGCCATATGGGAATCATTCTACTGGATATTGCCACCATGAATAAAACAGGGCTGATAGGTGCTGTTTTACAAATGACCGCACATGGTTTAGTAGCTGGCGCAATGTTTTTACTGGTTGGCCTGCTATACGAGCGAACACATACCCGCAATATTTTGGATTACAGCTCATTGGTGAGAGTAATGCCGCGCTTTGCCTTATTCATGACAATCACTTTATTTGCGGCCATGGGACTGCCAGGCACCGTCGGTTTTATTGCTGAGCTACATGCCATCGTGGGTGGTTTTCAGCAATGGGGAAATCTGATGATACTGCTGGGTGTAAGCATCATGATCGGAACAGCCTATGCCATGCGTACCATCGGCATGCTGTTCACCGGTCCTGTAAAACCTCAGATGCGTAACATTGAGGATTTAAAGCTATATGAACTCATTGCTGCCAGTTTTCTGGTTGTATTAATTGTTCTATTTGGTTTTTGGCCGGCACCTTTGATCGATCTTTCGATGGCGACTATGAACCAAATGAATGGCACCATCATGCAAAGTATTCAATAGGATAAAGATATGACTTCTGAATTTCATGATCTTCGTGACCACGTGATTGAAACAATCAATCATTTGGATCATATACTCCCAGGACAACGGCCGCTTCATAAATTTGTGCATCACAATACGATTCATGGTTTTCAACATCTTCCCTTTGAAGAGGGTGTGGCAGAGTATGAAAAATTAACCGGTGTTTATGGTTATTTGCCCGATTCAAAAAATCGCGAGCTCTATCAGCAAGGTCGAATTACCGATGCTGATTTATCCGCTGCGTTTGCACATGCAAAAAACTTAGAGTCTGAGCAAATTGTATTGCAAGTAAACGACTTGACAATCCGCCGTAGAGATATTTATCAAATCGCATTGCTGCATGAGTTGCCAACTCTGTCGATCAGCCAACTAAACTGGCATATCGAAGAATTGAATGTACTTCATACTATTCAGCCAGATGTTTCTAAAGAAGCACGTGCCAGAATGCTTGCCAGCATTTCTGATCCCAGTGTTGCCGTTAAACATTTATGGGATAGCATTCTGAACAAATTGAGCATTGAACTCACGGATTTGCATCCAGAGAACATGCTGGATCTTTCAGAAGAACAGGCAAAAGAATGGTTAGAAAAAATAAAAACCAGTCTGGCCAATGGTCAAGGCATTCCAGTGCATCAAAAAATGAGAATGGATGCAGAAGCCGAACTGAATGAAATGCTTGCGCAAATCGGGGACAAAATTACTTTGCGTGGTTTTATCTTGGCATTAAGCGGTATCGACATACTTTATTCCATCCGGTTGCAAATCACACGAATATGCGCATCTGTTCTGGATGAAGGCGTTGCTGCATGGCAATTGCCTGAGCGTAGCAAATTGGGGCTTTATGCTGCTTGGCGGTCGACGGCACATTTCGATGTCAATCCTTTTTTACATGATCTGCCTGACTGGCAAAACATTGTGGATGAAACGCCCGAGGATCCGGTCGATTGCATCATTTTGCAATTAACCAATCTAGAGATTCCACATGAAAAATGGGAGAGTTACATACAACACCTGGCGCTTGAATTACCGGGCTGGTCGGGAATGATCAATTGGCGTCAACATAACCCTGATTATCATACCGAAAATGGTGCAAAACTCCATTTAGCAGATTATCTGGCTATTCGTCTCACACTAGATAGGTTATGGCTTAATCAAGCGTGCAAAGATACTTGGAAGATAGAAGCCAATTTGGGGTCAATCGAATATTATTTTCGTAGAAATTTATCCGAGTTTATGGTTAGGAAACAAGTATATAACGGTGATTTGCCGGAATACCTGACCCATCTGGCTAAAGATCTGATCTTGCGTGCTGGTTCTGAACGTGAGGGGCGAGAAGAATGGCAATCTTTAGCTGATTTAACATGGACCTGGCAATTCAGTCCACTGGTAAAAAATGATTTCGAGCATGCCGCCTTTAATAGCGGTTGGCGGCTTTTCCGGTTGTGCCAGCATTTAGGTCTCACCGCAGAAGATGTCCATGAAATGCAGAAAAATGATCTGTTGCAACTGCTACAAATCCTCGATGAGTTTACCGCGCCTGAGCGAAGCAAAATATGGCTTTACGCTTACGAGTATCATTTCCGGGAAGATTTTTTTCAAACTCTTCATGCCAATATCGGCCGTGGGCGTTGGGCTAAACGTACGCATCGTGCGCAAGCGCAAATTGTCACCTGCATGGATGATCGTGAAGAAAGTCTGCGCCGCCAGTTGGAAGAAATAAATCCCGCCATTGAAACCATAGGCGCCGCGGGATTCTTTGGCGTCCCCATGAATTACAAAGGGATAGACGATGTAGAAATCAAGATGCAATGCCCTGTGGTTGTGCGGCCAGCAAATGATGTCAATGAAGTTCCGAGAAAAGGCGCAGAACCAATACTGAGAGAACATTTCAAAGGGTACCGTTTTTACAGGAGGCTCGCCTACCTAATGAATCAATCGCTGCGACGCAGCCTCATTTTCTCGCACGCAATCATTGATGCCTTAGCGCCACTCGTATTTGCCGGTTTATTAGGCAGGGTATTTTTACCCAAGTATTTTTTAGCACTCAATACCTCTCTACGGCAAAATATTGAAAAGAAAGTCCCTACGGAGCTGATGTTTAAAGCGCCTGCTTCCGATACGCCTGCAACCCCAGATCAACCTCGGCTTGGTTTTACAGACACTGAACAAGCTGACAGATTAACGGTTTTCATGCGTACAACCGGCTTATCGTATGGTTTTGCACCCATTGTCTGTTTGACCGGTCATGGATCGACCAATCTTAACAATCCGCATGAATTTGGCTACAACTGCGGTGCTTGCAGCGGGAAACGCGGTGGACCGAATGCCAGACTATTCGCGGCCATGGCAAATCGCCCCGAAGTGAGAAAATTACTGGCGGAACGCGGCATTCACATCCCCGACGATACTTGGTTTATCGGTGCTGAGCACGATACCTGCAGCGATGAATACTATTGGTATGATCTAGAAGATATTCCCCAAAGTTCGTTACCGGCTTTTGAAGCATTCAGAAATGATTTGATCAAAGCGAGCAAAGCCTCGGCACACGAACGATGCCGCCGCTTTGTTTCAGCTAATAATCCTCGTACACCTGAAGCCGGAAAGGAGCATGTGATCTTAAGGGCCAATGATTTTTCGCAAGCATTTCCAGAATTTAATCATGCCACGATTGCCGCAGCGATTGTCGGACGGCGCTCTGTGTCGCAGGGAACATTTCTCGATCGACGTGTCTTTCTCATTTCGTATGACCCTACTCAGGATGCCGATGGCAAATTACTTGAAAATCTTTTGCTAGCAGTCGGCCCAGTGGGCGCGGGCATTAATTTGGAGTATTACTTTTCTACAGTAAATAATGACTATTTTGGCTCCGGTTCAAAAGTTACGCATAACATTACCGGTATGTTCGGGGTACTCGAAGGTACTAGCAGCGATTTGCGAACAGGATTAACCAAACAAATGATTGAAATCCACGAACCATTGCGGCTACAAGTTTTAGTCGAAGCCAAAACCGAGATACTCGGACAAATTTATGAACGTCAGGCCAGTATCCGTGAGCTGGTAGGCGGTGGATGGATTTTGTTAAGTGCGATAGATCCCGATACCGCTGAGATAACAGTATTTGAACGTGGTGTTGGATTTGTTCCTTGGCAGCCTGAGAGGAAACATGTACCGGAATATGAATCTTCTGTAGCTTATTACCAGGACATCAATGTGCCATTGCCTCCCGTTCTAATTAAGCAACCTCATTTGACAGGAGCCTAACATGGATTTTCTGGTCTTTTTGATACCCTTGTTGCCATTAATCGCTGCTGCAATCATAGGTTTTGGCATTTTGTTTGGTCACATCAGTGGAAAGAAAGATGAATCTATCAGCGCAAACGTGGCTAAAAATGCGATTACCTTGTCATGCCTGATAGCTGTTGGCCTCTTAGGCGCTGATTTGTTTGGAATGAATGCAAATTATACAACAGTAGGAAAGTGGCTTAATAGCGGCAAACTCGTTATTGAGCTCAGTTTTATTACTACAGGCTTTAGTGTCATTGCAGCGGCTTTATTTTCAGTTATTTTGGTCATCATAACGCGGTTTTCAATTCATTATATTCATGCAGAGCCAGGCTTTCACCGGTTCTTTTTCGTTTTATGCCTATTCTCTTCAGGGATGTTGTTACTGATACTATCGGGTAACGCGATCGGCACGTTTATTGGCTGGGAAATTGCAGGATTATGTTCCTATTTATTGATATCTTTTGCCTATGACCGTCCCACAGCTACCATCAACGCCACACGAGTTTTTGTAACTAACCGGATTGGCGACGCAGGTTTCATTCTGGGAATTGCGCTTTCTTTTTATTACGTCGGCACAACCAGTTGGATAAGTCTGAATGCACTTGCCACAAGCTTGTCAACACCTACCGCCACCGTAGTAAGCTTAAGCTTTGTTGTTGCTGCTATTGCTAAATCAGCGCAATTGCCGTTCACACCCTGGCTAGCAAGAGCAATGGAAGGACCTACGCCTTCAAGTGCGGTTTTTTATGGCGCTGTCATGATACACGCAGGCATTTTTTTAGTGATTCTGCTTCGACCGATAATTGAGGTGGCGCCGCTTACTATGTCTGTGTTGGTTGTTATTGGATTTCTCACGGCATCTTATAGCTTCATTGTCGGATTGACACAAACAGACACTAAAAGCTCATTGTGCTTTGCCATTTCGGGACAGCTTGGTCTCATGTTTCTGGAATGCGGCTTGGGTTTGTGGGAGTTGGCAAGCTGGCACTTGTTTGCCCATGCCATGGTGAGAAATTATCAGGTATTAACAGCTCCCTCTTTACTACGCTATGTCTATGGCAATCCGATGAGACCGGTAGCAGCCAGAATCGCCAATAAGCGCTGGCTGTATATCGCATCGCTACAGAGATTTTGGCTTGATCCCATTGCAGACAGAACATTAGTAAAGCCTATTTACGGTCTAGGGCATGATTTGGATCGATTTGATAAAAATATCATCGATCGTGCCATGGGTGCCCCCGTTTCTTCAAACTACACCATTTCATCGCTTACGCAACTTGAAAAAAACATGGATAAAAATATCCGAGATGGTATTCACATCGAATTCGTTCGTGGCAGTGGTGTAGTCGGTAAATTATTTGAATGGATGGCGAATATCATGATTTGGTTTGAAGAACGCTTAGTTTTACGCGGTATTGGTATGGATACAGTCGATATTGGTAGAAAGCTTGGTCAAATTGCAAATACATTTGAGCAATTGATTCTCAAGCCGCGATATCTGGTTCTCTTTGTATTCATTGTCTTAATGATTGCTGCTTCAATTTGAGGTTTCGATGGATACTACAAATGTTACATTTTGGTCGGAAACAGTTTCGTTTCCAATTTTATCAATACTGACGCTTATTCCACTGACAGCGATGATTGCAGTAATTCGAACATCCTCGCCCGTCGTTGCTTTGCGCTTTGGTTTTGCCGGAACGCTATCAACATTTTTACTCAGCGTATATTTGTTATCGATTTTTAATGCTGATCTCGCCGGAATACAGCTTTATGAACGGTACCAGGGTTTAGGGGTAACCTATACTGTCGGTGTAGATGGAACTAATATTTTATTTATACTGCTGACTACCACTCTTGCGCTACTAACGCTCATCTACACTCTTACAGCGCGGCATGTGTCAGATCGAACTCACATTGCTTCTTTGTTAGGCTATGAAGCAATTTTGATCGGTGCCTTTGCAGCACTAAATGCAATGCAATTCTGGATCTGGTGTTTTCTTGAAATGATTCCTATCGTCTTAATGACGCTGAGGTCAGGATCAAGTCAAAACCGGCGTTGGGTGGTTGCGTTGCTATTACAGCACCTCAGCAGCGGATTGTTAATGACGTTGGCCGGTTTCTTGATGCTTGGATTCGGCATCATGTTAACAACTGATATTCTATCGTTCGATTGGCTGGTTCTGAAGGACAGCCGTGTCAATCATGAATATGCTACTTTGATTTTTTTCTTGCTCTTATTTGGTTTTGCAATTCGCATGCCACTTTTTCCATTTCATGCATGGTTACCAGTTGTTGCCGAACATGGAACCATCGCAAGTGTCGGAATCTTTCTGGTTAGCCTGAAACTCGGTGTTTATGCAATTGCACGTTTCTTAATTCCCTTACTTCCCGAAATTGCAGAGGAATGGGCTTGGTTTGTCACGTTGCTGGGTTTGATTGGAATTTTTTACGGTGCGCTGCTAGCGTTTATGCAAATCAATTTTCGCCGTTTAATTGCCTTTGCAATCATTAGTCAAACCGGTTTAATTACCATTGGCTTGTTCGATTTTACTATGCATGGAATGGAAGGAGGCATTGTTCTTTCGCTAGCATTTGGTATGGCAACCGCAGGCATACTGTTAAGTCTTGGTATGATATACAAGCGAACGCATACTGCTTTTATTCCGCGCTTAGGTGGAATGTTTGATACTAATGCCGCAATCGCTGTTTTGTTCGTGATTTGCGCCTTAAGTACAATGGGCATGCCCGGAACCCCCGGTTTTGATGGTATACACTTATTAATAGATGGCACTATTCAAGGCCAAGGCCAAGGATGGCTCGTTGCCATTGCAATTTTATTTGGCAACGTTTTGACAGTCGGGTTGCTATTACGTGCTTTTCAACAAATATTTATCGCTGCACCGAAGCGTTTCCAAGGGCCTTTTGCGAATACTTATCACAAAAGCTCCCCACCCTCTCCCAAGAACGAATGGATTATTACCATTGCAATCTGCGGATTAATTCTTGCAACTGGACTCAATTCGTCACCTTGGTTGCATATCATCGATCAGAATATTCACTCTATCAGCAGCAATTCCCATGATAACTTAGGCACGCTTAGCACTGATAAGCTGTTAACTCAGCAATATATTACTTCAAAGGACAGTTACAATGATTGAAGCTGATTTTCCGCTGTTAAGCCTTACCATTATTGTCCCTTTATTAGGGGCTGTATTGGCTGGGTCAATACGAAATACCGATTTCTCGAAACAAGTTGCTTTTTTTATCGCTATATTGTCGCTTCTTCTGACAATTTGCGTACTTATTCTATTCGATGCTGATAAAGGTGAATTTCAACTGGTTGAACGTCGTTCATGGATTTCAATTTTAAATATTGAATACTTGATTGGCGTCGATGGCATTTCAGTACTATTTCTACCAATGACTGCATTGTTAACTTTGACCACAATGCTAGCCTCTTGGAATAACATTTCTCATTCCTCGCGCTTTCATTTCTCTTTATTATTGGCACTTGAAGGCATCAGTATCGGAATATTTTGTGCACTAGATACCGTGTTATTTTTCCTGTTCTGGGAACTTACATTACCACCGTTCTTTTTCTTGATCGGCTTATGGGGCATAGGTTCGCATCGGCGCAGCGCGGCAATGAAATATACCTTATTCATGCTATCGGGTGGTGTCACATTACTGTTAGCCATTATCGTATTGGCAACAAATCATGCCGTACAATCCGGAGGACAAATACCGAACGATTTGTCGTTCAGCTTACCAGTTTTATTGAATACTACATTGCCATCTGAGTTGCAAGAACTCGTTTTTCTTTTGTTGTTATTTGGTTTTGCCGTAAAATCGCCACTAGTTCCTTTGCATACTTGGTTACCAACTGTAGCGCGCGAAGGTCCAACACATGTTGTCGCCATTTTGGTGGGTTTGAAGCTGGGTATTTATGGTATTTTGCGTTTTGCGATGCCGCTAGCGCCGGTTGCTGCGGTGGAGTACAGTTGGATTCTAAGTGTGATTGGGGCTTTTACGCTTATCTACGGTGCGTTGATCGCACTTCAGCAAACAAACTTGCGCCGTTTGCTTGCCTACGCGAGTATCAGTCACGTCGGATTAGTCATGGTGGGAATTGCATCGCTCAATATACAAGGACTTCAAGGCGCAATTTTCCAACTGCTAAATTTTACACTGGTAGCCAGCTCACTTATGCTGATTGCAGGTTTTATACAACATCGACTTGGTAGCACCGAAGCCATTCATTTGGGTGGTCTTGCTAAAGTCATGCCAAAATTGACGGCTTTCTATTTTTTATTCACCCTAGCCAGTATTGGCGTACCGGGTACTAGCGGTTTCCCGGCGGAATTACTCATGATCTTGGGCGCAATCAGCGCACATTCAGTTCTAGGCATTGCCGCTCTATCCGGGGCGATATTAAGTGCCGCTTATATGCTCTCCTACACACGCCGGACCTTTTTGGGGCCGATCATTCACGATGATGTAAAACAAGTCATTGATCTGCAATCACGAGAAATGATTTTACTACTTATTCCGGCACTGCTAATATTAGGTTTAGGTTTTTATCCAGATTACATTCTCAATATTAATCAAATTGCTTCGGAAGAATGGCTATCTCGATTAACCGTAATGACTCAAAAGCCTTAAACTAATATTTATAATATGCTAAAAATCTTTAGGAGAATGATGAGAAATTCAAATACAGGGATCGATTTTTTACTCGATTTAAATACGAGACATTCGCAAGCCTTCATGGATTTGGCAACCGAACGCCGCAGATACAGAGGCGAGCACCCAACTGAAATCGCCGCGCTTAAGTGCATGGATGGTCGATTGCATTTGCCGGTCATGACTCAAACTGCACTTGGAATCATTCAACCATTCCGCAATCTTGGCGGTATTTTTGATCTGGGTTGGCCATTTTTTCAAACTGCAATTGATCAATGGGTTGAGTATTCAATCAATCGCGGTAGACACTGTTTGATTTTTGTTACCTATCATTTTGCTCGTGGAGACACTCACCGCGGTTGCCGAGGATTCCATTATGATACGGAAGCTGCAAAGGCCGCAGCCGTTAAGTTAAAAGATCAATTTCAATCAGTGTATGGTAAAAACGGCGCGGTTGTCCCTATCGTCTGCGGTATTGAAACCGATTTGGATGCTTTGATTTTGCATGGGGAAGATGGTCGCGGTTCCGTTGATTTAGCCAATACAAAAGAATCATCTCAACTCGAACTTGAAGAAATGCTCCGCTCACTCTATCCGACAATGCCGGAACAGATTATCAAGGATTTAATGCCATTGGTGCGTGGAAATATCAAACATATTGCTGAGATTCGCACGACAAACCGCCCCATCGAAGAAGCTGAGCACAAAGAATGGGTAATCGGTGTTGGACGTGGTTTTGATTGGCTACATTTGATCAATACGGCATTCATTGTCGGACCGTTTGACCCAAATCTTTCCGTTGCGATTGAAACCGCAGCAAAATTGTTAAAAAACAATATCGACGAGGGCCGGATTGATGCGAGTGGTGTAGTGTTGCTGACTTCTGGGGTATATCTCGATCAAGCCGGTCCTGAATACCTCTTATCTAAAGAAAAAGCAATGTTTCTTAGCAGATTTGCACTGAATATCATAAAAGAAAAGGTTCCTGACTTAGCGCCGCATTTGCAAATACTGACTGGGTGTACTAATTTAAATACTAGAAAACTTGAAGTAATTGAAAGAGTTGGATAAATCGATTTAATAAAATAATTACTAAAGAATTATTTTATATCAAATGGTCATTGCATATTTTGTTCCAAAAACTGATTGTGTTCTGACCATTTCTTTCAGGGGCTGTAGTAGATTAGCTTAAATAATAAGCTAATCTACTACAGCCCCTTCTTCATTTATAAAATAACATCGCCTGATTTCGGCTATTTGCTCCATATCTATCACTCCAGGGTTCTCCGGATAAATACCCGATTTTCTCATTAACAAGCTGGAAATTTTTCAATGTTGATTCCAACTCTTCTTTGGTAATTTTTGCATGTTGATTAACAATTTGCCTCTAAGACCTGTAACAACTCCTAAATCTGAAGTTTTTGTATCAATAAACATGTATTCACGCAAAATCTTATATTTCCCTATCAATGAGAGACATATTTTTTCTACAATTTTAATCGGGTCTGAATTTTCAGCATCTTGGGTTTCAGAAGAACTTGTTGAGTAATTGTTTATTGACTCGAATTCTTTAAGTGAAGGTATATAAGAAAGCATGATAAATGGAAGGACAGCAATAATCTCCGAAACTATAAAAACTCCAAAAACTTTACTAATTTCTAATTTATTATTTCCTATTTGAATTTTCTCTGACTCAATGTTCTGTTCAACGACTCGATCTGCAAACAGCAAATAACCCATTGATAAAACAGAAATAATACGTCCTGTAATAGTAATTATTTTGGCCAAGTTCTCAATCATCTTAACTTTTCAATCCAAAAGCAAAATTAAACGTCTGTGCATTACCCCCCGTACAAGTAAAAATGACGACCACAAATACATTTCTTGTATTCCAAAAAGTATATATAGATTTTCTGCCTTTAAAACAATTGATTAATACTCTGCAAGTCATCTGTTCTCGCAACACTCGCTAATCCATATCAAATTTATCGCGTTCTGGTTTTTGTTAATAACTAACGGCTAAGAAAATTACAATTCGCTGAGTCAAATACTGAAAAGTGAGCAGAAGCAACAGTCTGAGCTCATGGATTAAGTCGAACAAAAATCTCAGTTTAAAATTTGCCCTCCTATGGGCAAAAAAATCATATTGTATTTATGTCAATTAAAGTCCACACTCCAATTGGGTATTTTATTAAGGATTGGACATTCCCTTGATTCAAAATTTCTCACAGAATTAATCCGAATAAATCATTGAAAAAGGAAGTGTCTCATGAAAAAAGGCTTTAATTTTACTGTGCTTCTAGGTCTGTTTTTCCTAATCTTTAGTACTTGGGCAAATGCCGAAACTACCGAGGCTTTGAGCGAAGCGGGAGTGGTTGCAAAATATAATTTTATTATTCATATATTGGCAATGTTGCTCGTTGGATTTGGCTTTTTAATGGTATTCGTTCGTCGTTATGGTTTTGGAGCTGTAACCGGTACTTATCTGGTCGTTGCAACAGGGCTTCCACTTTATATTCTATTACGCGCCAATGGAATTTTTGGCCATCAATTGCAACCTCATACGCTTGATGCGTTGTTGTTCGCTGAGTTATCCGTAGCAACAGCCTTGATTGCCATGGGAGCGGTGCTGGGGCGGTTGCGTGTTTTCCAGTATGCTTTATTGGCGCTGCTGGTTGTTCCGCTTTATTTGTTAAATGAATGGTTGGTTTTAGATAATGCAATTGGCTATACAACCGGATTTAAAGACACCGCCGGATCGATTGTAATTCACGCTTTTGGCGCATATTTCGGCTTGAGTATGTCCATAGTTCTAACCACAGATTATCAACGCAGCAAACCCATTGAATCTGATCATACATCTGACCGATTTGCCATGTTGGGATCGATGGTGCTATGGCTATTCTGGCCGAGCTTCGCCACTGCGCTGGTTCCTTTAGAAAATATGCCGCAAACGGTGACCAACACGCTACTTGCTTTATCAGGCGCCACTTTAGCGACTTATTTCCTAAGTTCGAAGTTGCATCATGGCAAAACTTCGATGGTTGATATGGCCAATGCTGCATTGGCGGGAGGCGTGGCTATCGGTTCGGTATGTGATGTTGTTTCTCCGATTGGAGCATTTGGAATAGGGCTTTTGGCGGGTACCGTTTCAGTGTTGGGTTATGTGTTTTTACAACCTTTATTGGAATCAAAATTCAAAATTGTTGATACGTGTGGGGTACATAATTTACATGGAATGCCCGGATTGCTAGGTGGATTCAGCGCGTTCTTGGTCGTTCCTGATGTAGCCGTTGCTCAATTTAACGGCATCGTTATCACAATGTTTTTAGCTATTGTGGGTGGATTAATTGCCGGCGCAATTATTAAAGCAACCGGTACAACTCGAGAACCTTATGAAGACAGTGTGGAATTCACTCACCTTGCTGGCCCTGAAACAGAAAATCTCGAGAAACAATTACAATCGCGTCTAGCGCTGTTAGAAACGAGTGTTTCTGCAAAAAATTCTCAAACTCAAACTTCAGAATTATCAGAAGCAAAAGCTTTAGTACAGGAACTGGAATCAAGGATTAAAATTTTGGAAAATAAAATCGCTTTGGTGGGCATTACATTACAGGATGGAAATAGATCAACTTCTTAATTAAGCAATGCTAGACGATATTCTTAGCGTGATTCTGTTCTTACCACTTGAACTAGAATCACGCGAATTCTCTTTGCCTTTATATATAAAAGACTCCTGCACAACCTGGCCTGCCATTGAAATACCCAACTAAAATAGAGGTGTTTAAAAGGCAGTTGGAGCAAAGATGCAAATGAATTTTGGAACACTTGAATTGGCAGAGCGATTGAAGCGAGAAAATGTTCTGATGAAGATTGATGCACTGATTGAGTGGGATCAATTAATCAGTACTTCCCTAGACAACAGTTAAAAATTTTGAAGTCTTGGACTCATATTTAATCTGATCTTATACAGCCACTTAAAAAAATCTAATTTTTTATCTACTCTAGACGTTAATACTTAATACAACGGAATGTTAGAGATTTTTCACTCTACCTTTCTAGGTTAGTCAAATTTATTACCGTATGGAGAATTAAGATGAAGAAAACACTTGTGCTGATTGGTTTGTTTACTTTTTTTTCGTTCCCCGTTTCATCAAACAATACAGGTATTTCAGTTAATATTGGTCAACCAGGATTTTATGGTCAGATCAATCTGGGCAATCAAGGTTTAAATCCACGGCTAATTTACTCGAATCCAGTTACTGCCATACCTTCTAATATTGGCATTCCTCAACAACCCATTTATTTACACGTTCCACCTGGACATGCTAAGAAATGGAGTAAGCATTGCCACCGATACAAGGCTTGTGGGCAACCAGTGTATTTTGTTGAAGAAAAATGGTACAACGACGCATATCGTACACAGCACCATAACCAAAATAGCTATTCTGATCGACATACCGCAAAAAATCATAATCATTCACAACACCCAAACAACGTTCGTGGAAAACAGGAGAAAACAAACCATCATGCAAAAAAACACGAAAAAGGTAATCCTAAAAACCGGTAAGCCAGTTTAGTTTTAGGTTTGCGCGAACCCTGTGTAATGCTTGCATCAACATGACAACCCTGCTTAACAGTGATATCGTAAGCCTGGATTTGCCGATTGATTTGGTTTAATAACCCACCTCACGCATCCGCTGTTGTTAACCGTGTTCTGAAGCGCGACAATACTGAGTGATCTTGTACATCGTCTTCCAGGGACAAGCCCAGAAACCGCATCACGTGCAAATTCGAGTTAGCCATGTCTTCCACCGATTCATCGCTTAGACCACCGTTCCAAATCCCTGTAGTCTCCTCGTTTTTTCGATCCAACTTAAAGTAGAGGTTGATGGTATTTTGCCATAGTGAACTGGATAGGTGGAATTCTCCCGAGCGACTCATGGGGTCGCTCGTGGTTATAGCGTTGTCTCCA
>JAJHPK010000040.1 GCA_020890945.1 Nitrosomonas sp. | reverse complement strand
TTAAGAGGTTATAATCTGTTAGCAGATGTAATCAATGGCGTTAAATTTGTTAACGGTATTAAACAAGCAGAGGATCAAAAACAGAATGCCGCTTGATTCTCTATACACCAGATTTGACTATAGCTCACTCTTGTGAATACAGTGCTGTACTCAAAAATTCAGATTTGATTTCCTGGGGAATTTGACCTGGTCTAATGGATCTGGAAAGTCCGGTTAAGAGAAAATAGCTTAACTGGAGGAAGAAATGGTAACGAGGAAGCAATGCACAAAAGAATAGAAGTTAGATGAAACCAATTAATACTCTCTACTGCGTTCTCCTGTTAAAAGGGGGGAATTACACACTGCTCCTGAATTACTACAGCTAATTGTTCAGTGCTTCCTTAATAGACGATAGGATTTATAAATCGCGAATATATTTGATGTTAGTTTTGAATGCTTCCCAAACTTCATCAATGCGGCCACCTAGTGCTAGTTTGGTTTGTGACTGTATATAGCGAGATAGTACGCCGATTGAAGTATGCGGAGGCATTGTTGGAACATAGGGATTGGTAAATACGTTAACCAAGGTTGGTCCATCATGCATGAATGCATTTTGTAATATCTCTTCCAGTCTAGCAGGATCTGTTACCGTATATCCGCGTATTCCACAGGCTTCGGCTACCATTGCAAAATCGGGATTGTGCATTTTGGTTTGCCAATCAGGTAAACCTGCAACTTGCATTTCCAATTCCACCATTCCTAAGCTGCGATTATTAAAAATAACCAGCTTTATCGGTAATTTATATTGTGCAATCGTCATTAGATCACCCAACAACATTGAAATACCACCATCCCCACATAATGCAATCACTTGCCGATCGGGTGAATGTAGCGCTGCACCAATTGCCTGTGGCATCGCATTGGCCATGGAACCATGCGAAAAACTTCCCATCAACGTACGCCGACCATTGCCTGATAAATAACGCGCAGCCCACACGGTACACATACCCGTATCCGCGGTAAAAATAGCATTAGCTTCGGCCACGCGATCGATCAGGGCTGCCACATATTCGGGTTTAATTAAGTTTTCCTCTCCTGGATCTGAAGCATGCGATAATTGATCTTGTCGCACATCATTAAAATCTTCCAGGCAGTCTTTAAGGAAAGCATCATTTTCTTGAGTTTTAAGCAGTGGCAACAATGCCCGTAGCGTTGGTGCAATATCACCACATAACCCCATATGCAACGCCACTCTGCGTCCCAATCTTTCCGGTTTTGCTTCAATCTGGATTACTTGCGCTGAGCTATCTAAAAACTCTTTCCACGGAAAATCACTACCGAGCATCAGCAACACCTGGGGACTGGTAATAGCACGCGCTCCCGCCTTGCTACCCAGCAAGCCAGTCATACCAACGGCATACGGATTGTCGTATTCCAATGTCATTTTTGCTTTCAGCGTATAAGCAATAGGTGCTTTGAGTTTTTGCGCCAGCTCGATTACTTCCGCGCGTGCATCAACACACCCCGCACCGCCATAGATGCCAACACTGTCGCATTCGTTCAGTAAACTGGCTAGCCGTTGCAGCTCTTCTTTAGCAGGAACGATGACTGGGGATGGACGGTACAAATCTGCTCGTAGCGCTTCCTCATCGGCATCACAACGCATCAAATCTCCTGAAAAAGCACACACACCGACGCCTTTAAGGTTCCACGCGTACTGCAATGCTTGCTGCAACATACGCGGCAATTGCTGTGGCGTCACGGCGACTTCGTTGTAATAACTGCAACCATCAAACATATTTAAATCCGTAGCTTGAAAGCTTTCAGTACCGTAATCTTCCGAAGTAATGGTCGAAGCAAGCGCCAGCATCGGTGTTCCCCAACGGTGCGCGTCATATAGGCCATTAATGAGATGCACGTGTCCAGGTCCGGAACTACCCGCGCAACAACCCAATCCGCCAAGAATACTCTCCCCCATTGCAGCGTAAGCACCTACTTCTTCATGTCGAACGTGAATCCAATCAATACCTCCATCACGACGTATCGCATCATTAAAATAGTTAAGGCTGTCGCCCGTAACGCCATAAACGCGACGCACACCAGCAGATTTCAGTATCTCAACCAATTGTTCAGCAACGATTTGACCCATGACATTCTCCTAACAAATGCACATTCAGTAAAAAATGCGCATAGCAATGTGATATTCCATTGAAACACACGACAAATTGATTTTGCAACAACGAAAAGCAATGCAATATCTTTTTGTAAGGCAGTTTATTTGTTATAACGCGAGTAATTGTGGCAAACTGCGCGGATATATCTATTTTGAGCATACTATCACGTGTTTTCATATGAATTTTTCATAGGGTTGCGTTATTTACGCGCCAAAAAACGCAATCATTTCATTTCGTTCATTTCCTTGATTTCACTCATGGGAATTACTTTAGGGATGATTGCGCTGATCACTGTCATGTCTGTTATGAACGGTTTTCAAAAAGAAATTCGTGCTCGTATCTTAGGGGTTGCGTCTCATGTTCAAATTGGCAGTTTTGTAGGCACTTTGGAGCATTGGCAGCAAACAGCGCAAGAAGCTTCCAAGCATCCTCTGGTCGAAGCTGCGGCGCCTTATGTGGCGGGACAGGGGATGCTATCGCATAACCAAGTAGTGCAAGGTGTAATGGTGCGTGGCATATTACCCACGATGGAAGATAAGGTCGCTGATTTTGCTAAAACGATGGTAAATGGGAGCCTGGAAAATCTGGTGCCGGGCGAATTTGGCATCATAATCGGTTCGGATTTGGCGCGCTCACTCGGTACTTTTGTAGGCGACAAAATCGTTTTAATTTCGCCACAAGGTCAAATGACGCCGGCAGGTATTTTACCGCGCTTGAAACAGTTTACGGTAGTAGGTACTTTTGAAATTGGGCACTTTGAATATGACTCGGGGTTGGTGTTGATTCATCTTTTCGATGCACAAAAACTGTATCGCATGGATAACGATAGTGTCACCGGTGTACGGTTAAAGCTTAACGATTTGTTTCAAGCCCCAGAAGTGGTCAAACAATTGCCATCGATGCTTACAATTGATAGCTACATCACGGATTGGACAAAACAGCACGCCAATTATTTTCGTGCCATCCAAATAGAAAAGCGCATGCTATCGTTGATTCTTGCCCTCATCATTGCTGTTGCGGCTTTTAATATCGTTTCGACTTTAGTAATGGCCGTCACTGACAAGCAGTCGGATATTGCGATTTTAAGGACATTGGGTGCGAGCCCTCGCAGCATTATGAAAATTTTTATCGTGCAAGGTACTTTCATCGGAGTTTTTGGCACCATTCTCGGCGTTACTGGGGGGCTATTACTTGCATACAATGTGGGTGAAGTCGTCGTCTTCATTGAATGGCTATTCAATGTGCAATTTCTATCACGTGAAGTGTATTACATCAGTAAAATACCGACCGACCCTCAGATGACTGACATCACAACCGTTGCTATCACATCGTTCACTTTGAGTTTGCTCGCTACAATATACCCGAGCTACCGTGCCTCTAAAGTCAATCCGGCAGAGGCTTTACGTTATGAATGATACAGTCATTGATTGCAAGAATCTTCACAAAGCGTTTTCGCAGGGCGATCAAGCCGTATCTGTCTTGAAAGGTGTTGATCTAACAGTACCCAAAGGTAAAATGTTAGCAATCGTAGGTGCGTCAGGATCTGGCAAAAGCACATTACTGCATTTACTTGGAGGACTTGATACACCGACGCAAGGCGAAATTGAAATTCTCGGAAAAAACATTGCCTCCATTAATGAAGAAGAACGATGCCAGTTACGTAACGATTCATTAGGATTCATTTATCAGTTTCATCATTTATTACCGGAATTTACCGCCTTAGAAAACGTTGCGATGCCGTTGTTGATTCGCCGGCTCGGCAAACAAGAAGCCTGCGATCGTGCGGCCGATGTGTTGCAGCAAGTGGGATTGGCGCATCGGTTGACACATACACCTGGTGAACTTTCTGGTGGGGAACGTCAACGTGCAGCAGTTGCCCGTGCACTTGTAACGCAACCCGCGTGCATATTGGCGGACGAACCAACAGGAAATTTAGATCGCCAAACCGCTGAAGCGGTATTTGATTTGCTGATTGAATTGAATCAGAAAATTAATGCCAGCTTGATTATAGTAACGCATGATTTACGATTGGCGGGCCGCACACGGCATGTCAAACAACTCGTTGATGGTGTGTTATATGATGTTGAATCTGCAACATCCAATTAATGGATACAAATTTATTGAGTTAATAAGGTAATATCTTTGGTCTGTCACTAATCTCGTTCTGCTTTATTATTCATCTGCTGTTCTATGCGTACTCTATTTACCTACATCATGGTTTTTCCACGTCGCAGCGCGTTCGTTTTGTTTGCGCTATTGATCGCTGGAATTGCTGAAGGATTGAGTTTAACCGCATTACTCCCTTTGTTATCAATCGCTGTTGGTGAGTCCGGGCAAACCGGTGAATCCAGCGGTATTGGTAAATTCATGGAAAAAACCTTACAAGATATCGGGATTGAACCGACACTGGATACCATATTAATCATCATTGTCGGTGGCATGTTTTTTAAAGGTTTAGTACTGCTATTAGCCAATCGTCAGGTCGGTTACACCGTTGCACACGTAGCAACTGCTCTGCGTTTAGATTTGATTGAAGCATTATTAGCGAGTCGTTGGCAATATTACCTCAAACAACCGGTTGGTTCGTTAGCCAATTCCGTTGCAACCGAGGCGTACCGCGCAGCGAATGGTTTTGAACACAGTGTGAATGTGTTGGCACTTGCCATTCAAGTAATCGTTTATGCCATTGTGGCATTGTTTATTTCTTGGGAAGCGACGCTCGCTTCATTAGTGATTGGACTGTTTTTATTAATTGCGCTCAACCGTTTAGTCACCGCTACCCGTCGGGCGGGTACTAAGCAAACCCATTTGTTGCGTAATTTGCTGACTTATCTATCAGATGTATTGAGTTCAGTGAAATCTTTAAAAGCCATGGCGCGAGATAATGTCGCCGATGCTATTTTGCATGAACAAACGCAACATTTAGAAAAAGCTACCCGCCGTGAAGTCATGAATCGCGCCGCACTGACAGCTTTGCAAGAACCTATTCTTGCCGCATTAACTGCAAGCGGTTTATATATTGCTCTAGTAGTGTGGCAACTCTCTTTGCCGGAAGTAATGTTGATGGTTTTTCTACTGACTCGAATACTGGGATTGTTAAATAAAACACAACGGCGGCATCAACAACTCGCAGCACAGGAAAGTGCTTATTGGGCATTGCGGAAAGCTGCAGAAGAAGCACGTTCGGAAGCAGAAAGAGCAACGGGGACAGTGGCGTCCACTCTAAAAAAAGGAATTTCATTACAACACGTTAAGTTTAATTATGGTGAGAAAACAATTTTTAAGGATTTAACGATAGATATACCGATCAACACTTTTACCGCTGTGATGGGGCCTTCCGGTGTTGGTAAAAGCACTTTACTCGATTTGTTGTGTGGCTTGACTGAACCGCAATCAGGTGAAATTAAAATAGATGATGTTTCGATTGTGGATGTTAATTTGCGCCAATGGCGGCATATGATTGGTTATGTTTCACAAGATACTATTTTGTTACACGACACTGTCATGAATAATATTTTGGTCGGGGAACCGACCTTAAAAGCTGCCGATGCAGAACGGGCATTGCGTCAAGCAGGAGCATGGGATTTTGTTAACTCTTTACCGGAGGGATTACAGTCTGTCGTGGGTGAACGAGGAGGATTGCTTTCAGGTGGTCAACGCCAACGTATAGCAATTGCTCGAGCGCTGGCACATAATCCCTCGTTTCTAATTCTTGACGAACCTACCAGCGCACTAGATCCTGAGAGTGAAAAAACAATTTGTGAAACATTACAAAAGTTATCAAAGAACCTAACAATTATCGCTGTTTCACATCAACCCGCGGTCATCAACGCAGCAGATCGCGTTTTTATTCTTTCCAATGGTGTAGCCGAGCCATTATCGCAACACTAAACAATGACGTGATTCATCTTTAGTTACCGTTCCAAATGTTCCTATCGACAACATCTTGAAAAACAGCAATCCAGTGTACTTCGGGTAGCTTGTTCGATTGGTG
Organism: Nitrosomonas sp.; assembly: GCA_020890945.1. Lineage (GTDB taxonomy): Bacteria > Pseudomonadota > Gammaproteobacteria > Burkholderiales > Nitrosomonadaceae > Nitrosomonas. The sequence goes on along the minus strand of JAJHPK010000040.1, from coordinate 23,209 downwards.
CAGGCGCATAACAGGAGGCTATCTTCTCAAGCGTTATCCAGAGTCGTTAACACTATCTAAGTGCTTCGACGATAAGAGCAAATGGATAAATGAGAGGAGGATGACATCCAATTTGTTGAATCTGAAGAATATTCTGAGATTTTTGCAAAAACCCATATTGTCATTTCTAATCCACTGTTTTTATTGAACTGAAATTTTGTAAAATAAGGTTTTCAAAGGCCTCAAGATATCTTTTTCGATAATCGGTTAGGTGATGTCGGATAGCCTTGTTCATTTGTAACTATCATCATGATAATACTTGATTTATATTTTCAAGAGTACCTGATGATTCAGAAAAATACGATATCAACGCCTGGTAAAAAATTACAGTATAAATTCAGAAAACACTTGTATTTCATGGAATAAAAACTATATTTTTTTCAATGACAGGCGTTATCTAGATGGTATGGGCACGGTTCAGATGGAAAAATTACTTACTGAACCGGAACACCTTGATATTAACTCCATTTATTGTCAATCAACACCCAAAATTTACCAGGTATCCACATCCAAAAGTTTCCAGTTGTGGGTACTAAAATTTAGTTGTTGAGCGCGTTATTACGGTGTTTAAATCGATAGGAATCGTTACCGGTTTCAAGGATGTCACAGTGATGCGTGATGCGATCGAGTAAAGCGGTTGTCATTTTTTCATCACCAAAAACTTGTACCCATTCAGCAAAGTCGAGATTTGTAGTAATGATCAAAGAAGTTTTTTCATACAGTTGACTGATGAGGTGAAACAGCAAAGCACCGCCGGACTCTGGGAAAAGCGATAGCCCAGTTCATCAAGGATGACGGCGTCGATCTGGATGAGTCGCTTGGCAAGCGAGCCGGATTTGCCTAACTGTTTTTCTTTTTCCAACAAGTTGACCAGGTCAACGGCATTATAGAATCGCACACGTTTTTCCTGATGAATAGCCGAAACTGCCAAGGCGATTGCCAGATGGGTTTTACCGGTTCCGGTACCGCCGACAAAGATGAGATTGTTTGCTTGCTCCATGAAATCGCCGTTGGCCAGTTGCTCAATACGCTCCCTGGTCAGCGGGTTTTCTGCCCAGTCGAAGTGGATCGGGTCGCGGTGATGAGGAAATCTGGCGGCATGCAGCTGATAGTTCAAACTGCGCGCCTTGCGATCTGTCTGTTCAGCAGCAATCAACCGGTCCAGCCAGACTTCAGGCATCACCGACTTCTGGCGGGAATTGCCTTCGGCTTGCCATTCCTGCCAGGCAGCAGCCATACCATGCAGATGGAGTGCTTTGAGCTGCGCGTAACGGTCAGTGATCATTGCGCAATCTCCGCAAACTGTCGTAACGACTACAGTCTGCTTTCGGTTCGGTCTGTAGTCTGGGTACGGATAACGCGCTTAATCGTTTGGGGCGCGCTGTTTCGCTTAAACGGCGCATTTCATTCATGACAATGGCAGCAGCAATAACGCCGGTTTGTAGGGTTAAATCACAGGCAACTTCGAGTGTTTCAAACCCTGTGTCGCCCAGCGCTCTAGCCATTAACAGTAATTCGACAAATGCCCGGTCGCCTTTGTCCTGCTTCAGAATGCGGTCGCGAACTACTCGAATGGATACCGGCAAATCCCACTGCTGGAATGGCGCTCCATGGCGTAGTGCGCCAGGCTTCTTTTTCAGTACCGACAGATAATGTCAGCCAAGCATTCAGTTCAGCGAAATCCTTGAAGCGCGGCGTTGGCGTAAACAGCCATTCCCTGACATTACCCACCTGGTTTTCAACCTGACCTTTCTCCCAGCCGGATTCCGGTGTGCAAGCTACCGGTTCAAACAGATAATGATTCGCCAGGGTTAGAAAGCGTCGGTTAAACTGACGCGCCTTGCCAACAAATATCGCATCCACAATCGTCTTTGGATTATCGTACATCATCCGTTTAGGCGCGCCACCAAAGTGTCCAAACGCTTTGATATGCGCGTCAAATACCATTTCTTGTGTTTCGCGTGGATAGGCAACTAAAAACATCCGCCGACTGTAGGCTAATCGGAAATGTGCAACCTTGACCACCTGCAGCACACCACTCAATATGACGTATTCATGGCTCCAGTCAAACTGACAGGTTTCACCTGCCGGAAACGCCAAAGGAACAAAAGCCTGGGTTGTCGCTGGCCGGTGCGATGCTTGCCGCTTCCAGTCTCGTACAAACCGCTGTACGTGACCATAGGAGCCTTGATAGCCTTCGGCCTGTAAACATTCATACAAACGTTGTGCAGTCCTGCGTCGGCGTCTAGGCAACTTTGCATCAAACTCTAGCCAACTGACCAATTGTTGTTTAAAAGAACCCAGCTTCGGTGTCGGCTGAACGTTACGCTGATAAACGGGTTGTTCCTGACTCTTTAATGCCCTCCGCACTGTCTGCCGAGAAAGATTAAGACGCTTGGCGAGCTTGCTGATACTTTCTTCATTTATAAAATAACATCGCCTGATTTCGGCTATTTGCTCCATATCGATCACTCCAGGGTTCTCCGGATAAATACCGGATTTTCTCATTAACAAGCTGGAAACTTTTCAATGTTGATTCCAACTCTTCCCCGGTAATTTTTGCATGTTGATTTATATCCATCCATCACACCGTGGGACTAACCAGTTAGGATGTCTCAATGCTAAGAGCAATAAGCAAAAAAGCACAATTCTCATTGATATAGTCAGATTCGAAGCTATTCCCCAGAATTGACAACAACTTTATTGCGTCCTCTTTGCTTCGCTTGAAACATTGCCCTTTCTGCAGCCTCGGTCAAACCCGTAACATCTGAAAAATGCGCTAAATCAGCGATGCCGCAACTAAAACTGACAAAAAATTCGTCATCTTGACTCAAATGCATGGATCGGTTGAAAACGCTACGAATTTCATCGATCACTTTTGCCGCTGACGCTGCATCAGTATCATTCAGAATGACAGAAAACTCGTCTCCGCCATAACGCCCAACCACATCGGTTTCTCTTAAGCGTTGTTTGAGTAATCGCGCCAAGCTTTTAACGACGCGATCTCCTGCCGCATAACCGTAGTTGTCATTCAGTTTCTTGAAACAGTCGACATCAATCGTTGCAAAAGATAGTGGTGTATTTAAGCGATTAGACCGAATCACTTCACGCGCTAATTCTTCTTTAATCGCAGTATGATTTAATAAACCGGTTGGTCCATCCAATATCATCAAAGAATGTAGCGAGCGCATTCTGGAAACACGTGAGGTAATCGCCGCAACTAGCTGTGTCGGACTGATAGGCTTTAGTAAGAAATCACTGCCGCGCAAACTCATTACTTCCGATTGTGTGTTGAGATCATTCGCATTAACCAGATGTACGATAGGAATATTCTGAAAACCATCGATTTGCCGCACAACTTTGGATAATTCAATACCATTACAGCCGGGCAAATATAAGTCCATCAAAATGAGATCAGGACTAAAACTATTCAATACGTCGAGTAATTTCATCGGATCTTCCAACGATTTAATTTGCATTTCCGCTTGTTCGAGCACGCTTGAATAGTAAGCCATTGAAATGGAACTGTCTTCGACAATCAGAATTCTGAAAGGCTCTTGTACTTGAGATGCCGTCATCACGTCAATCTGATCAATAAGCTCAGCAGAATTGATGGGTTTAGTAAAATACGCCACCCCACCTGCACGAATAGCCCCTAACCGATAAGATAATGTATCGTGGACAGAAATAAATATGACTTTCGCTTGTTGTTTTAGCTCACGTTGAGCTTGCTCCATGAAATGAATTCCACCCATTTCATCTTCGGGAAATTCCACGTCCATCAATACAATTTCGCCCGCACAACTTTGTATCGCAGCGCGAAACTTCTCTAAATGGTTAAAAACTTCAACTTCATAGCCATAATAACGTAATTGCAATGCAAGTTCCTGCGCTGCTTCAACATCATCTTCAACTACAAATATCGTACCAGATGCCTGTGAATTTACCTTGTCAGCTTGTTTGCTATATTCCTCGACAGTTTTGATTGGTGTCGATTGCTTGAGCCGTTGTTTCAACTCGCCAAGTTGCTGTTGAATGGTCTTTACATGTGCTCCATCCGGTGGAAGATCAGTTTGTAAAGCATTTTTAAATAGTTGTTCAACCGAACTACTGATCAGACTCAGCTCTGAATGACCGAATGTTTTGCTCTCGTCTACCAAGTTGTGCAGTAGTCGATGTAAATTTTGTAAGGTATCTTGGTTCCAGTGTTTTTCCAGCGCATGCCACAACGAATCAATCTCATTTGCTTTCTCGGGTAACTGTTGCACAAAAGAAGTCGCGAGTGCGTATATTTTTTCTTGAAACTCTGTGGTGTTAATAATATTCATAATAGCTATCCAATGTTAGATTTTCCTTAATTAACCACATGAAACTGCAATTTCGTTGTGATACTTCTGTTACCCGGAAGTACTACGCTAAACTATAACTTGTATCGTGTTTCAGTTTATTGAATTTCTTCCAGAAAAAATGAAATAACTGATCATTTACAATGATTAACTCATCGATGCTCCTTAGGAATATTTTGTTCTTCAAAAAATGACTGTTTACTGTTCCAAAGAATCCTCTAAGTATGAACATAAAATTTCATAAATTCAACTATCTAGAAGCTCTGAAATACCATATTCCTAATAAAATTCATTAAAATAATGATCACCTGTATTATGTATTTATTCTTTAATAGTTTTTGAAATATTGAATTAATGAAATCATGCTTCAAAGATTTTTGCTTGGCATTGTAGTATTTATTTTTGTTATTGCAACATTACTCTTTGCGCTCATCGCGTTGTTGACAGGCTCTGCACCAACTTCAGTCAGCGCGTTAGCAATCGATTTACCCGTTGAATCGATTGAAATTCCTACCAATGACAATACTGTTACACATGGCTGGTTCAATCAAGGCAAGCCTGGCAAAGGGGTAGTTTTACTGGTTCATTCAATGCGTAGCAATAGAGTCGAAATGTTAACTCGAGCACGATTTTTAGGTGAACAAGGCTATACCACGCTGATGATTGATCTGTATGCTCACGGTGAAACTCCCGGGGAAAAAATCACTTTTGGGTTACGCGAATCTGAAAATGTGGCGGCTGCCGCAAACTATTTGCGCACAAGATTTCCGCAGGAGCGTATCGGTGCGCTCGGCGCTTCTTTAGGAGGTGCAGCCATTGTTCTTGCAAAATTAAATAAGCCTTTTGATGCAGTGATTCTTGAATCAGTACATGGCACACTTAAAGAAGCAATTGATAATCGGCTGAAGTTACACCTAGGCGATCACGGCTCTTTACTGTTACCGATCGTACTTTTTCAGTTTTCTTTTTTTATCGATACCCCGATTAGCGAATTAAATCCTATTTCACGGATTAATGATTTAAATGCACCCGTTTTGTTCATTTCAGGCACTCATGATGTCCATACGACTCAATCTGAAATCGAGCGTATGTACGAAAAAGCCATTAAGCCTAAAGAATTATGGATCGTTCCAGGAGCGCAGCATTTCAATATGCACAGTTACGCTGGCAAAACCTATGAAGAATATGTTACAGACTTCTTCGGATTTTATTTACAACACGATAGCGATTAAAGGAAACTAACTATTTCGATGCACGAATCAATCGATTCTCGAGACAGTATAATGATGCGACTAAGACCAACACACAATCAATAAAAATTATTTAATAACTTGTGATTAACTTAACAATGCCATGAACAACTACAAAAATATCTTATTAACCATCGAGTTTTCTGAACACGACGATGAAGTTGCCGACAAAGCTAAAAACCTAGCGGAACAACTCAAAGCACAATTGCATATTATTCATGTGCTGGATAACATTCCTATGCCAGATACACCCTATGGTACGGTCATTTCATTGGATGAAAATACCAACAATGAATTGTTGGAGAACGAAAAAAACAAACTACGCCGGATCGGCAATCAGCTCAATATTGCACCAGAACATCGTTGGATGATTTGGGGAGAACCTCAGGAAGAAATAACCCAACTCGCTGTAAGACTCAATATCGACTTGATCGTCGTGGGTTCTCATAGCCGTCATGGATTAGCAGTTCTGATCGGGTCCACCGCAAAAAATGTTTTATATCATGCACCTTGCGATGTATTGGCCATTAAATTAGAAAAATAACTTAAATGCTTTGGGAAAAGGATATTTTTTAGGAACTATCACATTTCGCGGGAAGATACTTTCTTAGATAAGAAAATTTTTTTATTATCTCCAGAAAACCCACCAAGGTGTCACGCCTATTTCTGGTAGTTCTTTCAAGAATTTGCTTTCAGGAAAATTAATACGCATCACACGTTCGGCATCGTCACGCAAATCAAACATCTCCAAAGCTTCATAGGCTCTTATCATGATATAAAGCGCTTCTTCGGTAGCCGGAGTAGGTGGATATTCTCTGACCACATCTTGAGATCGATTTGCTGCTGCGATGAAGGCTTTACGCTTCATGTAATAACGTGCCGCATGGATGTCGTTCATTGCAATCGAATTGATCAAATACGCCATACGCAACCGGGAATCGGCAGCATATTTGCTATCAGGAAAACGTGTAACCAACTCTTTGAAATTTTCGAACGATTCTTTTGACATTTTTGAATCGCGTTCACTCATATCTTGCTGTAGCGGACCTTTCATCAAAAAACCCATCAGCCCCCAATTGTCGTTAAAACTGGCTAATCCTTTTATATAATAAGCGTAATCGACATTAGGATGATGGGGATGCATTTTGATAAAACGATCAGCGGCTGCGATAGCGGAAGCCTGCTCATCATTTTTATAGTGAGCATAAGCAGTTTCTAATTGCGCTTGTTGTGCAATACGGCCATAGGGATAACGCGATTCGAGCGTTTCATATAATTTCACTGCACCTGAGAAATTACCTTCAGTCAGTTTTTGATTCGCCTCACTATAGAATTTATTTGCCGACCAATCTTGCTGATCTTCTGTTGTGCGGCCTAATAAGTTACAAGCTGATAACCACAATAACATTAAAATTAAAGCTACACTACGTAACATGACAAATTCCGAAAAAAACGAAGAATCAGCTACTCATTATAACTTAAATGAATCCATTCAATCTGCTATTCAACTCACTATTCCTAGTGACTGTGTCGGTATGCGATTGGATCAAGCACTGGCAAAATTATTGCCACATTTTTCACGTAATCGCATCCAAAGTTGGATCATTGAAAACCGCGTTATTCTAAATCAACAACCAGCAAGTGCAAAACAGAAAGTTTGGGGCAATGAATCAATACAAGTTTTTCCAACAAGTACTCTTGATAGTCCGTCGAGCTACACCGCTGAAGCGATTCAACTCGACATTATTCACGAAGACAATGCGATTATCGTTTTAAATAAACCGGCTGGGTTAGTTACGCATCCTGGCAATGGGAACTGGCAAGGTACTTTACTCAACGCTTTGTTACATCATGCACCACAACTATCTCAAGTACCTCGCGCAGGGATTGTGCATCGACTTGATAAAGATACCAGCGGAATTTTAGTCGTCGCCAAAACAATCGAAGCTCAAACACATTTGGTTAGGCAATTACAACAACGCACAGTAAAACGAGATTATTTAGCCATTGTACTTGGCAAAGTCGCAAAAAATGGCACCGTTGATGCGCCTATCGGAAGACATCCGGTACACCGTACTAAAATGGCGGTTACGTCGAAAGGAAAACCCGCACGAACTTTTTATAAAATCTGCGAGCAATTTAACCATTGTACCTTGCTTGAATGTAGCCTTGATACAGGCCGGACTCATCAAATACGTGTGCATATGCAATCAATTGGCCATTCTTTAGTCGGCGATTCCGTTTATGGCAAAAAACCGGCAATACCAGAATCATTTATACAAGAATTATTATCACAATTTCCTAGACAAGCTTTGCACGCCCAGAAACTTACACTATCACACCCAGAAAATGAACAACAATTAAGCTGGCAAGCACCGATACCTGAAGATATGCTTGATTTGTTGCAAAAACTTCTCCATCCACCAATTTCATCACTCTAAATTAGTTGTAAGAGACTTCAGAGTTATTTACAAAGAGGTTGATTAAAATAAGCGGTGAGTACTTGATAAGGAGTAGCATTATTCAAACCTTTATCGTATTTCACAGTATTGTAGAAGTTTTGGTAATTCTTTTTGACCTAAACGTGCATAGTTGTTTTTCTTGGTAGGTTTGAGTACGTCAGCGGGTTTAATATCTGCGGCTGGATTACGCTCAGCCAATCCATTCGCGACCGCATAACGAAACACTTGACCGCACATGGTCAATACACGCTTAGCGATATCTAATGCACCCCTTGATTCTATCTTGCGTACCATCGCTATTAGCATAGCCGCTGTGATGTCATTGACAGTCCGATTACCTAATGCAGGAAATGCGTCAGCTTCAAGCCTTCTAATCGTATAGTTCGCGTGCCGTGCATTTTTATCGTGCTTCCAATGATTCCAACCAGGCATGGGCAACCGATTGGAAGCTGTTCTCAGGTGCAATGGCAGCTTTTAAGCTTTTGTTCCTGGCGATCAACTGACGGATCGATGTCTTTTGTGAGTAATTCTCTTGAATGCGTGTGAGTATCTCGTGCTTGTTTGAGAGTAACTTCAGGGTATGCACCTAATGCAAGCATTTTAGGTGTGCCATTGAATCTATAGCGAAAACGACATAACTTTGAACCTGACGTTTTTATTTGCAAGGTTACCATGCCCGTCAGGTATTGAGTAATCCTTATCTTTAATCTTTGCAGCTTTAATAATTGAATCTGTCAGTTTCATGTAAACCACCTAGGCATAAGCATTCGCATAAATTTTGCGAGTGCGTTTTATGGGTAGTTAAAAGATACTCGCAAATGTACTCGCTTTTTTGAATGCTATCCTATGTTCACATGATTGACTAGAGTTGGCTAGAAAGTACGTATTTACAAGAAGTTAGAGGGGGTTTGTTGCTGACGGTAGGCGTTGATTTTGGTATCACTGGCGGAGAGAGAGGGATTCGAACCCTCGATAAGCTTTTTGAGCCTATACTCCCTTAGCAGGGGAGCGCCTTCGACCACTCGGCCATCTCTCCGTTTTTGTCAAAGATTAAAACGGTAAAAGTTTTTATTCTGTCTGTATCTAAGATCTTGGCTGCACTCAGAGCGCTTGTTCTAAATCAAATGCTTTGTGCAGCACACGTACCGCTAATTCCATATATTTTTCATCGACAACTACGGATATCTTTATTTCAGACGTGGCAATCATCTGAATATTAATGCCTTCTTCAGCTAACACACGAAACATTTTGCTAGCAATACCAGCATGAGAGCGCATACCTACACCGACAACGGAAACCTTAGCGATTTTATCACCTCCGATGACGTCACGGGCGCCAATATGCGGCTGTATTTTCTCTTTTAGGATATTCAACGCATTATTAAATTCATTGCGATGTACCGTAAATGAGAAATCCGTCAAGCCATCTTGTCCGACATTTTGAATAATCATGTCAACATCAATGTTGGCGTCGGCCACGGGACCGAGAATTTGATAAGCTATGCCAGGATGATCTGGGGCGCCGACGACAGTGATTTTTGCTTCGTCACGATTGAATGCAATGCCTGAAATGACGGCTTGTTCCATATTTTCATCTTCCTCAAAAGTAATCAGAGTGCCTTGCCCATCTTCTTCAAAACTGGAAAGTACTCTCAATTTGACTTTATATTTACCTGCGAATTCGACCGATCTAAGCTGCAATACCTTTGAGCCGAGACTGGCCATTTCGAGCATTTCTTCGAATGTGATGGTATTTAAACGCCTAGCTTCAGCAACAACGCGCGGATCAGTGGTGTAAATCCCATCGACATCCGTATAAATCTGACATTCATCGGCTTTAAGCGCTGCCGCTAATGCGACTCCTGTGGTATCCGATCCGCCTCGGCCTAATGTCGTAATGCTGCCTTTTTCGTCAACCCCTTGAAATCCAGCGACGACAATGACGTAGCCTGCATCCAGATCAGCACGAATTTTCGATTCATCGATATTTAAAATACGTGCTTTGGTATAGGTGCTGTCGGTCAAAATTCTAACTTGCGATCCGGTATAACTTTTTGCTTTAACACCCAGCTCGATGAGTGCCATTGATAACAATGCAATCGACACTTGTTCACCGGTAGAGACCATAACATCCAGTTCACGTGAATCTGGCGTGGCTTGCACTTCATGTGCGAGCGCAATCAAGCGATTGGTCTCTCCGCTCATGGCAGAAACGACCACCACGATTTGGTGTCCTTGCGAATGGAATTTGGCAACTTTGCGAGCTACATTTTTAATGCGCTCGGTACTGCCAACCGAAGTGCCGCCATATTTTTGAACGTAGAATGCCACGAATCGCTGACCTACACAGTAAGAAAAGTGCAATATTTTACACGATAATTGAACACGATTTAGAGTTTTGTATTTAATTGCCCATCCACACAATAGCAGGTTCCTCAATCCCATTAAAGTTAGTCATACCAATCGATACATGTTGATCAAATTCAAGAGTAATTGCTTGAATCTCTTTGATAGGAATGGGTTCATTCATTTTTATCATGATTGCCCCCCCTGAATACTTCAGTTTTTTCTCGCCAAAAAGTAAGTGATTATTGCCATCTTTCATGATTAACAACGCCTTGACAGTAATAGGGAGTGATGATTTTTTTTGGTAAGGCTTGGTTGGTATGGAAAATGCCAGTAAATTATTATCAGAAAATTTATGCGGGATTGAAATTGTGATTTTTGAAGAGGAATTTTCGTTCGATAAATCTAAGTATGTAAGTAACGTTCCCCATGCCAGCTCAGGATTCAATTGCCGACAGTTTCTTTGATAGATCCATCCAATTGGATCAACCGGTACGCACAGAGGTGAATTGCCCGAATTAATAAGAGGAGACATAAGCTGCCACTGAGAATTGGCCGTTGTGGGAAAAGGGGGACGCTTGCTGATTTTAATCGCTTGGATTACCCAACCAGAGGCAACGAACCATAAAACAAAAATAACAATCGGGACATAATTGATTCGAATGTTATGGAACTGAAAATCAGAACAAAATTGTGTGCCTACTCCGCTAACAATAAGGACTATACCAAACCATATACCTAATGTCATACGAGAGATTTTGACATTTTGGAGTTGTGCTAAATCTTCATTCCATAACAAACTCATGCCAAATGAATTGATGAGAAGTTGGAAAAAAATTAGCGATAATCCAATGACGATTAAAAATACGGATGGCCTTTTTCCGTAAATAATAAAGCTAATAAATAGACAAAATATACCAAACCCTATAGATATTAACGTTAAAGGTGAAAGTTTGAGTAAGTTGAAAGTTGGACCTAAAGTATAGTGACCAATAAAACCAAAAAAATAGGAAAACGTAGTAAGAATCTTCGATGTGAACGTACTGTCCGCTAATTGAAGAAGAGGCATGTCCCCAGATTTTTGACTAATTATCAACTGAACAATTTGTATTGCACCAACGACAGTTGAAACGATAGTAATATTTCTAAAACGTCGATTGCTGACGAGTGCGGTAAAGACCATTGCTGGCAATATTGCTAGAGTCGCTGGTTTTGTTAAAATCAAAACCGGTATTAACCATGACCACCAAGGAATTTCATGTGTTTTTTCTACGAACGCGAGCGCAGTTAACACACCAATAAAGAAAACTGAAAAATATGTAAAATTGATAAATGTTCGAGTTTCAAAATCGGCCACCATTAAAATGGCGATAACCATTAAAAAACGTAGAAAATCATTTTCAATTAATCTTCTAAAGGCACGTAAACAAAAAGAACCAACCATTAAGGCAGTTGCAAAAATGGCTGACCAAGTATAAAAATACGGGATAAATTGCGCAGGTAGATTAAGAGCACTTGCACTCAATGCAATGATTCTTGGAGGAAGTGGTATATATCCCGCATCTGTAGCAAAAAAATTTTGAAGTAATGAGGGTGAATTGGCAATTATGTAATAATTGGTAGCCATTTCTGCCCACATTTCTCCGCTAAGCACCCAGCTTGGTTGAAGAATCAGCAAATAAATACTGTAGAAAATAATACTGCATACAAATAATAGAGTTGGTCGATGCGGACAATGATCAATAATTGCTTGTGAGGAATCATTTACTTCAAAACGATTACGAAAACGATGAATGTACGACGATAAGAATTTAATCATATACGTTCTATTGTGCAGTTTCTCTTAGCAAATGCATTCGATATTTTTCGGCATCCCAATTAAGCAATTCTGCAATTTGAGAATGAGTCAACGATATCAATGTCGTATCGATACTTTGTCGCTTTAACACATCCAAATAACAGCGTAATTGAACTTGTTTTGCAACCTGAAAAGATGGCATCACAAAAACACCCTCATCGCGAATAAAGATCAATTCAGGTTTGTCATGCGAATTAGCGCTCACATCAGCGTCGAATTGTTGCCAATTCGAATAGGTATGGGCTTGGGGGCCAAGAAATACTACATGATCTGGGTAAAGTGCCCAATCATGGGCTAATCGATCAAACAAATGGGGATCGATGGCTAGCTCATGCAAGCTATCGTCTTGAATGGGCGTATATTCAGTGCGTTTCGATATCATCGCATGCTGTGCGTTGATAGATTGAGAAACGGGTACTTGTAATGCCGAAGTCAGTAAAGTCAGGATGGCGGTAATTTCTTGAATGCTCGATGCACCAATTACGACTCCGTGATTTCGCATAAAAACAACTTGTACATTGGGTTTTCGTATCAATTCTTCGTGGATAGCATTGGCAAGTTCTTGGCCTGGTTTGTGATAATCGACTAAAATCCATGATATTGAGTGGTCTATAACGGTTTTCAACGTATTTTCGCAATTGGCACGCACTAATTGCGCCAATATTTCGATTGCATGTAGATGGACCACAATTGGCTGCGGCATTAACGCGTGCAAAAGTGTTTCAATCGATGGTTTTAATTCGTATGTACCCACCAATTGAGGCGTAACAGAAAAATCATTTTGCTGAATGGCCTGCTGTAATGGTTGCAAATTTACTGGAACGAATATGTCGCGCTGATTCGCTTCTGCCAGCCAAGTACCTGATGCTTTGATCCATAACGTATCTTTGTTTTTCCAGGATACGTTGCCGCCAGCGCCTTGAACCAGCAAAGGATTCTTACCTATGGTTGCGCAGAATTCAATGAGTTGCGTTCGAATGTGATCGGTATGGCTTGTCAAGTGCGTTCTCCAAGTTGTATTAACAAGCGTCGTAGCGCACCGAAGTTTTTGAATGCGGCATCTGGAGCGCTTTCGCCAATGCCCACCGGCGTATCTTCGTGAATTTTTTGTAACGTGACGGCATTGATTTCTTTACGTGCTTCGCGAATATCGTTGATCGGATTATCGCCAATCATCCAGATGCAATCACCTTTGGGGCGCATTTTTTCCAGCGCTATGTGAAAAGGCGCCGCATGACATTTATCCAGTCCCGCTTCTTCGCTGGTCACGATATAGTCAAAATAATGATCTAGGCCAAAATAAACGACCTTACGAAACTGAATTTGTGCCGTCAGATCAGTAACAATAGCGGTTGGAATCGCAAGTGCGCGGATATCATCGAGCAATTCTTTAACGTCATCAAATAACAATGCATTGCTTAAAAAAGTGCGCCAATAAGTTTGTTCAAAATCCAAAGCGAGCAATACCTGCGATCCCAATCCCATGATTTCCAGCATGCGTTGCAGATACAGCAAACGGTTATGTGAAGACGCGGTTTGTTTTAAACGGGTTTTGATTTGATTGCGTGCTTCTTGGAAAGCATGATCAAAGTCTTCGCCGGTCAAGGATAAAGTGCTCGTGACTTTTTCGCGCACTGCTTGCTGTGCTGCCGCATGTGCCGGAGCATACGGATACAAGGTATTATCGGTATCGAACAAAATCGCATCGGGCAAGCGCGTAAAACGCTGCGGTTGATAGAGCGTTACCATACGAACCGCCGTGTCAGTGCTTGGTTAATATGCGACAAAGTAATCAATTGCATCAAGCCGATCATGCCATCATTCCATTTGGGGGGTATATCGAGAAATTCCATCATACGAGGACAGAGTATTTTAGTGGCTAACGCCATGTCATCCGCTGATACTTCACCTTCTATGATCATTTGCATCTCATCGGTATTATCGCTACTCGCAATATCGACATGCAAACCACATACACCAATCAATACCCGGTTTAAAGAGGCTTCATTAAAACCGTGACGAGTCTTTACCACTAATTTAAGTCGCAGTGGATGTTGATTTCCTGCGCCATCGAGCATTCGAGGATGAATCGGCTGTAAAGAAAAGACCAAATCTGCATGGTGTGATTGTGGATCGATAAATCGGAAGGAATCCGATGTTTTTTGTAATACTGTGTTGGATGTTTCACCATGTTGCTGGCAATAAAAATGCTCGCGCAAGCTTTCATTCATGTCGAGAAAAATTTTTAAATGATAATACTGCCGAAACAAGGGAAGATAAAGTGCATGCAATCCACTGGCGATAATAAAATCATTACTGCGGATCGATAAAGGCTTCTTAACCCTATTATTGGGTCGTAGATGCTTTGTCTGGATCTGTTTACCATCGGCGAGCGCCATGAGATCATTGCCGAATCCTTCCAAATCATTGGTCATAGGATTACGCCGTGTCATCACTTGCCAAATCGGTTTTTGCTTGTCCCATAAATGATAATCATCGCTAGAAAGCCTGACCGTAGAATGATGACCAAATAAATCAGTGATTGCTTGTGCCAATAACCGCTTGCCACTTCCTGTATCTCCTGAAACACCGATTACGAAAGGTTTCCGGCTTAAGCGGAAAAAATCATTGCGGCTGATCGTTTCGCGCCAAATTCGCATCGCGAGGATAATACCGATTGCGACCATGAGGGTGTGTAGCAGTGAAATTGCGTGATTTCCAAAGGGTTCAGACAGATTCAGCAAAGTCGTTAAATTGAATTCAGCAGCGAAATTTAATTGCAGCGGAACAGTAAGTAATGTGCTCAAAACATACAGCAACGAAAATAGACTAATCAGTAACATCGCCATTTGCCCGCTGATGGCCTGATACAGAACCAGGAACGGAATACACCACACAAACCAACCAGGTGAAGCCGGTGTCATCAAAACAATCAATAAAAAAGCCATGCCGATCGTGGCTTGAAATAAATGAAAATTCAAGCGTCGCACGCGCCAAACCAGATACAGTAAAACCAAATAAGTGATTGGAATGACATAGACTGAAATATTACCCCCCAGATTCAATGCCAATCGATAGATTTTTCCCATTTCTGGGTTGCTAAATAGCATTAATAACGCATCATTAGATGCCAAGAAGGGAATTCCTAATGCAAGCGCCGTAATAGCGAAGCCTTTTACAAATTTCAGGGCATATTGACGTAATGCCTTGTTATTGTAGAGATAGATCACAAAGAAAGGCAGCGCAACAATCATGCTTAATTTGCTGGAAATTGCCATGGCACACAGCAAGCCTGCCCAAAATAAGGCTGCTTTGCGGATAAAAAAGAGTGATAACGTGAGCAGCAAGGCCGGAATTAAATCATTTAGCCCTAAACCATAGCTGGCCAAAATCACGATAGGTGACAGCCAATACGTTAATAATACGAGATGCCGCCGTTTCGGTAACAAATAATGCAAGGTAAACAGTAAGCCGATATCCGCGATCAGTAGTGTCAACGCATAGCCGATGACTAAGGAAAATCCGAACAACTTCGCCAGCAATGTCATCGGCAATAACGCAAGCCACATTGCATAACCATACGGAAAGGCGGTTAAGCTACCCCCGCCGGACAGCCATTGTGACCAAGGATCGAGTGTGAATTGTTGCGTACTGACCGCAAGAAAAGGCGCAAACCATTCAGAAACCGCGTTGGAAGTGATGCTGACGATCAATATCAAACGGATCAGCAAGCCCGCAATGAACAGTGGATGGCGCACAAGCTTTTTCATAACCGAAGTAACTGTTGCTCCCATAAATCGGTTCTTTTGGTACATACGGCTTCAGGAAAAATTTTATGTTCCTGAAGTAGTTTAGCCAATGCAGGTATTTCATCTTCGGGGCTGCGTCCTTGCAATTCCGGAGACACTAAGCATAACTTGAAACCAGCGGCTTTGAGTCGACTGGCATCCGATGAAGTTAAAGGAAAACGGTTAAAGCAATCGACCCAAACCCAATCCACTTTTCCTGCCAAGGTTAATGCGGTTTCAACAGATTCAAATTCGGATACCCGCACCGCACAACGGTGTTCACCGGCTTTGGACCATTTCACCAGAAATGGAAAGGATTGATCAAGAAAAAAATAATCCTCAATATTCCTTTCACGCATTAGCGCAATGAGGCGCGACTCCAATCCTTCTTCTTTGACATTGAGAATCAAAGTGCCGTGTTGAAACGCCTTGAGCCAATCCGTAAAAGATTCGCCAGCAGCAAATGGATCGTGATGAATGATCAGCGCATTGTTGTGGCTACGAATATCGACTTCAATACCATATTTTGGATTGGTAGCTTGTAATTCTGCGATGGTATTGCGACGATGGGCAATCAGCTTCATGTCGAAATATTCTTTTTTAGTTGCAAGCTAAAATCGACGGTACGTCGAATGAATTTCCATTTAGCAGCCCAATTGACGTTCCAATGCGATACCCCATGTGCGCGTTCGCCAAACTTCACGGGGAAACGATAGACTTTCAATCCTTGCTGTTGTGCCTGATAGTACGCATACAAATCTAGTGAAAAATCGTGTGGCGGTGAATGCCAAGTTGCAAAAAAATCGCGTGAAAACATCGTCGGCTGTGCATTGATGTCCCACATGGGTTTTGCCATCAATACGGTTTCAAAGATGCTCATACCCACAGTAAAAACGACATCCATCAAAGGACGTCCATAACGTCGCCCTTTGATAAAGCTATTGTGACCATGTTGCGCAAATAATTCCAAACCCCGAAGCGTATCGTGCGGATCGGTTTGCATGTCAGCATGCGTCCAGCCAAGAATTTCTCCTGTGGCAGCTTGCAAACCGGATAAGATACCAAAACCGTATCCTTGATTTTTTTCTACACGGACACTGCGGCAACCGGGATATTGAGGCAACAATTCTTGTAAAACTTCTGGTGTGCGATCAGTTGAACCATTATCAACCAGAATGACTTCAATAGTCGGTTGCGCGCCTAGCGTTTTGCAGCGCTCTAACAGCAAAGGAATGTTGGCGGATTCGTTATAACAGGGAATGACCAATGAAAACTTCATGGCGGCTCCGTTGATTGGGTAACGTTAGTAGCATGAATTCAGCGAATATGCGAGTGGAAAACGAAATATTTCATACCAATAAAATTCAACGTTGCCGAAACTCCTGTGGCCAACAAAAAAGCCCATTGTATGGCCGATGAAACATTCACTAATGCGGCTAATGCTAACGCATTCACAGCAATATTGGCAATGAGCGTGGATAGATATAACGTGGCGAATCGCCATACGCTACCAGAAGCGACTGATTGGTGGCTGAATGTCCAGAAACGATTAGCAAAATAGGCAAACACTGTCCCTGCCAAAAAACTAATGCCTTTGGCAATATCGATGCTGGTTAAATCAAGCCAAAGTAGACCACGATAAACCACAAAATCGACCAGCACAGTTAACGATCCGACTACTAAAAAAATACTGAGCTCGCGTTTAATCATGTCAGTTTTTTCGGTAACAAATCAGGAATAATCGTTTGATAGCGCTGTGCTAGGTTTTCAATTTGATTCTTTGGAATGCGCGAGTCTAATTCGAGACGATAAGGATGACCATCCCATTTATGAAAACACGACTGCCAGTATTCGAATGTACGCAAGTCATTCGGCGTACCCCAACACAAATAGCTATCGACTTCGAAGAACCGACAGCGTAAGCCAAGCGCAATCGCATCATTAATACATGAATCAATATAAAATTCGCCATTAATACGACCATCTCTTGCAATGAGCCGTTTTACCGCATGGCGAAAATCGTCTGCACGGCGAAAAGTAAATGTGCCCAATATGATAGGATCGACTGCCGGATTGCTTAAGGGTGTTTTTACGGAAATCGAGCGTATCAAATCATTTTCATCCACATCAATCCAACCAAACATCTGTGGATTCCGGATTGCATTGGGATACCCACGAACACCCCAGACAATAACATCGATATCCGGATCATCAATGAGCTGTTGCAGATGATCAGGATCATATAGCGCACCATTATCGCAGGCACCAATGGTGATTGGTTCTGGAATCTTTCCTAATGAATCACTTAAAGCATCTAGGCCGATCAATGCCGTAATGGCTTGACCTTCCGTGACAGCATCAATGGTTTTAATGATTGCATTCGGATAATTATTTTTTAATTCCGAAATAATTGCTGGATAACCAGGCATATCAGTGCGCAATACGAAAACATGTTGTTGCGCGGCTGGTAAATCATGTACCGCTTGTGTAACCATTGCTTTGCCCGAAACTGTGATCAACGGTTTTGTTACCGTATAACCTTCATTGGCAAAACGTTGTCCAAGCCCTGCCATAGGAATGATCACAGAACCTTGTGGCGCAGTGAGTGGATACGATGAATCGAGTAAACTTCTAAACGCATTCGACCACATATTGTATTCAGCCACATCTTCTGGTGTGCCCCACTGCATAAAATGCTGCAAAGGATAGACCGCGATCGGCAATTGTGCGGCAAGCAGCGGTTTGTAAGCTAAACTGACGTAATACTCGCCACCGATATTCAATTGTTGTGCCATGGCACTGGAAAAAGCCTCGTTCATCAAATGAGCTGAGGCAAAATAATAGGTACCGCTAGAAGCAAATTCTTCCATACGATTTGAGGTGTAGGGTTGCTTTTCCTGAATATCTTGCACCCATCCATTCACTTCTTGCATATATGCATAATTGGTATTGCCAAGCGAATGAGGATGAAACCCTCGATACGCTGGAATTGCACCAGCGCATTGATTTTTTGTAACAAATTCTTTGAAATGCTGCCAATCCCAATAACACGTGAAATCACAATAATTCACCACAACCGGCTGTTCTGGATCGAGAAAATGCCCTGCTTGAAGTACCGCGTTAATTGGCCCCAGTTTATGTGGAGCGATGCCTATAATTTTTCCAGTCGGGCAATAATGCTGCAGAATCGCTCGCATTTGATAAGTCGGTTCATCAAGATGTTCTCGATTACAGATAAAAATAAAATTGGTTTCCCCAAGAAACATATCAATGACATGTGAAATCACTGGTTTTCTTTCGATTTCGATCAGCGGTTTCGGCACAGTGTATCCAACCCGGCGAAATCGTTCGCCAAAACCGGACATCGGAATGATAATTTGCAAGGAAATACCCTCAGTAAAATGATCAAGGATTGTTATGGACAGAAAAAAAACATTAGAAAATATACCAATTATTGACATGCACTGTGTAGGCATAAAGAAAATTTGATAGTAGCTTATTGATTGATGTTATATCGATATTGCTTAGAGTCATATGGTTTTTTTATTTTAATAAAGATTTGTCTTATAATGCCATAGAGTTTATGTTAAAAAGCTTGTTGGCTGCCTGCTAATAGGTTAGCAGTCAGATTTAAGTATAAGTTTCTGTAATTATGTGTAGTTATTCTGTGAATTCAAATGGCGATTAAGAATGTTTCCTCCGAATGATGCTTTACGACTACTGTCAGTTATAAAAGAATTTCAGGATTTTTCAATTCCCGATTTACAAGCGATAGAAAAAAACTGCAATTGGCATTGTTATGAATCTGATGAAGAAATTGTTCGATACCATGATTATTCTAATAGCGTTTTTTTAATTGTCGAGGGCAAGGCGCGAGTAAATTATTATTCAATTTACGGTAAAGAGGTCATTCTTTGTGATCTCTGTCAAGGTGAAATATTCGGTGAATTAACTGCAATCGATCACCAACCTCGTTCAGCTACTGTTATTGCCAGAGAAAAGACTTTGATAGCGTCCATGCCTTCAGAATCTTTTTTGGAGCTAATATATATCAATCGTAATTTCTCCAATGCTATTTTGTTACGTTTAACCGGGCAAATTCGCCGACTTACAGAGCGTATTTTTGAATCAGAAACATTAAAAGTACCTAACCGTATACGCGCTAAGCTATTTCAGCTTGCCCAAATGGGAGAGGAGATATCGAATAATGAAGCAATTATTTCACTTACGCCTACGCATGAAGAGTTGGCTTGTCTTATTGGCACTCATCGTGAAGCTGTGACACGAGAGCTGAATGATTTAAAGAAACATAAAATTATTACTTATGAAGACCATAGAATCCATGTT
Source organism: Nitrosomonas sp. (assembly GCA_020890945.1). Classification (GTDB taxonomy): domain Bacteria; phylum Pseudomonadota; class Gammaproteobacteria; order Burkholderiales; family Nitrosomonadaceae; genus Nitrosomonas. Next base: position 2,773 of record JAJHPK010000040.1, on the reverse strand, counting down.
CTCAATATGAAAAAACTTTACGAGATGATACATAAATAGTAGGAATAGTGTGGAGTTTTTCCTCTCGCAAACATCGGAGTTGGGAAGCTGCAATGTGTTTTAACAATTGACGTGCAAGGTTTTGCTTTTAAAGCAGCAGTACTTATTCTATTCATCAGTTTTATCAGCATTATTTTTTACAACAAAAAAAATTATAACGATCCATCAAATTCGTTATATACTGCAGGGCCAAACCTAAAATTAAATATTTTTTAAAGGGACTAATAAATGAAATATACACTTCTTTTAGCTGCATTACTCGCTTTTGGATTGTCTGCATGTGGTAAACCTGGTCAAGCTTTGCCTGAAAGTGAGAAAGCAAATTACGAAAAAATTATGAAAGGCGAACAGATCGAGTGTCCAAATGGGCTTGACGGTAATGGCAACTGCTTGAAAGAAGGTGCAGATCCTCGTCCATATGGTGGAAAAGGCAAAGAAGGTCATTAATTGCACGTGCATCTATCTGAATAAACCGCCTTCGGGCGGTTTTTTGTTTGGGCTTTATGTTGTTGTTAAATTTCTGATCAAATAATTCAAAAAAATGGCATCTTTTTGGTTTAAAGAATATACCGTTGAATATCTCGAGGGATTGCGTAATGCAAATATGGGGGAGCATATCGGCATCCACTTTACTGAAATAGGCGAAGATTTTTTAAAAGGATCTATGCCAGTAGATAATCGTACGACGCAACCTTTTGGCATTCTACATGGTGGCGCAAGCTGCGTTTTATCAGAAACCTTAGGAAGTGTAGCAGGATGGATGACGATTGATCCAGAAAAATACCGAGCAGTTGGACTCGAACTCAACATCAATCATATTCGTGCAGTCACTCAAGGCAACGTCATCGGTACCTGCACTCCATTACACGTAGGCAAGCGTACGCAAGTGTGGCAGACTGATATCACCGAACAAACCACTGGCAAACGCGTTGCCATTTCTCGATTGACACTTGCAATTATTGAACAAGGCACTTTGAGCGCGCAAAAAGAACATGTGATCGTTGAGAAAATCCGCGAATAAACTAATTAAATCTCTCCAGTAGGTTTCCTACAAAAATATTTTAAAGTTATTTTACTGCTTGGGTTCTTTATGTTGATTGGATGAATTTTCGGCTACTTCGTTTTTTTGTACCGGAATTTCTGCCGTAGTTGCATCGCTGGATTGTTTCTCGACATTCGTTTGCGACATTTCAGCTAGTTGCTCTTCCTGTTTTTCCTTATTACGCCACATAAAATAGACTGCACCCATCGTAACTAATATCAGAGGAACGACGACTGAAAAGAGTAATGCATGCTCAATAGTGATGCCTGGGGGAGGAGATTTATTGACAATCATATATGCATGCGCAAAAGCAAAACCATAAACTGGAAATAATGCAGCCATGAAACGGTTAGTAATAAGAGGGCGCACGGTCAGCATATTCAGTATGTTTGACCCGTAATATCCTAGAAAATAAACAAAAACATAAAAAAAAGTATTACTCATGAATGATTCCTTATTTGAATTTCGATCTAAACAAATATTTTGCCGTCTAGTATACCGATAAACTATGATATGCAAACAGTCGTGTTGTTAGTACTTATCATAAATTCTTAAATCAATTTACCAATATGTCTTCTGTGTTTAAAGCAATGATTAGCGCTTTTCGTGATTTATTCAGACTTCGTGTTGCATGGATTATCGTCTGGCCTTTACTCACCGCTATGTTTTTTTGGCTGGGTGTGGGATATTTTTTCTGGGACGATCTATCTTCGCTGATGTACCAAGCATTTGATGCAATTGGAGTCGGTGATCGATTAAAAAATATTCAATCACCTTGGCTTGCATCAAGCATTCAGTTTTTTTTGCATTTCTTGGTCATAGGGCCGCTGATTATTGTCACCACGTTGATTATTACTTCAATTTTCGGAATGCCGGCATTAATAAAATTAGTTGCCGATCGAAATTACCCAGAGCTCAAACGAGAAAATGGGGGAGGAATTGCTGGAAGTGCCATCAATACGATGCTTTCCATTGGCTTTTTCATCGTCATCTGGATCGTGACTTTGCCCCTCTGGGCCATTGGTATAGGTATTATCGTGCCTTTTATTGCTGCAGCATTTATGAACCAACAGTTATTTCGTTATGATGCGTTATCCGAGCATGCAAATAAACAAGAAATCAAAGCTGTTGTAAACACGAATAAGTATTCTTTATGGGGGCTGGGACTACTAACAGGACTGATGCAATTTGTTCCTGTACTGAATTTCTTTGCGCCTATTTTCACAGCATTGGCATTTATTCATTTTGGCTTGTATCAATTAAAGTTTTTACGATTGAATAATAAACAACTTTCTAATTGAGATTATTGCAAAAGTTTTTTTAAATCATACTTAATTTTTTGATTTTTGATTATCAACTTAATATAAAAATCCATCAATGGCAGCCTATACTATATCTTGATAAACAATTCGAGATCTTAATAAAATCACAGAGATTTTTAATTTCGATGTAATGCTGGATTTGTTTTTAAGTGTTCAAGTATTTTTCAGCTATTCTCCAGCAATCAAATCAAGAATAATCACCTCCATCAGACTATTGGCGATCGTTTGGGCATAATATACTCTAAAGACTCCTGCACAACTTCGCCTGCCATTGCAATAATCAACTAAAATAGAGGTAGTTAAAAAGGCAGTTGGAGCAAAAGATGCCAATGAGTTTTGGAACACTGGAATTGTCAGAGCGATTGAAGCG
>JAJHPK010000058.1 GCA_020890945.1 Nitrosomonas sp. | reverse complement strand
TGGAAAATGCTGGACTATGTTGATGAAGCAATCAAAAAAATTCGTGCCACTGTAGGTAGCGACCAAGTCATTTTGGGATTGTCCGGAGGTGTGGATTCATCGGTCGCTGCAGCATTGATTCACCGTGCAATTGGTGAGCAATTAACGTGTGTATTTGTCGATAACGGACTACTGCGCGCACATGAAGCTAAGCAAGTGATGGAGACCTTTACTCATCACTTCACGATGAAAGTTATTCATATTGATGCCAGCCGAGATTTCTATCGCAGTTTGCAAGGGGTCACTGATCCAGAAAATAAGCGTCGTGTGATTGGCCGTGAATTTGTAGAGGTTTTTCAACGAGAAGCGGAGAAAATTAAAGACGCTAAGTGGCTTGCGCAAGGAACCATTTACCCCGACGTGATTGAATCGGCCAGTAGTAAAACGAAAAAAGCACATAAAATAAAATCGCATCATAATGTCGGTGGACTACCAGAAACACTGCATTTACGGTTGTTGGAGCCCTTGCGTGAATTATTCAAGGATGAAGTACGTGAACTTGGTTTGGCACTGGGTTTACCACATGAGATGGTGTTTCGCCATCCATTTCCTGGACCAGGATTGGGGGTGCGCATTCTCGGTGAGGTCAAATATGAATACGCTGAATTACTGCGGCAAGCCGATCATATTTTCATTCAAGAGTTACAGCAGTCGGGGTGGTATGAAAAAACTGCACAAGCATTTGCGGTTTTCTTGCCAATAAAATCAGTGGGCGTGATGGGTGATGGTCGCACCTATGAATATGTGATTGCATTACGCGCTGTGCAAACACAAGATTTTATGACCGCCAACTGGGCAGAATTACCTTATTCGTTACTCAATAAAGTTTCCAATCGGATCATCAACGAGATTCGTGGTATTAACCGTGTGGTGTATGACATTTCAGGAAAACCACCAGCAACGATAGAGTGGGAATAGAAATTCTTACATCTTACACTTGCGCTATCGGGAAGATCATCAAAGTTTTTGAATTGAAGCGTAATCTGTTTCATTGTGTTCCATCATGTTGCTGTCACTAACAGAATTAATCATAAACTTATACAAATCGAGATCCTTGCAAAATCCAGCAAATTTTTTGCTTCAATGTAATTTTTGATTTATTAGTAAGTTTGTAAGTATTTTTCAACTGTTTTTCTGTAGTATAAATAACATTGATAAACATATGATCAATAGAAAGTCTCCTGGTATGTATTACAAAATTACCCAATTATCAATGAATAGTCCGGTCACTATGGAAGTAGAGGCTGTTCCTAAACCTAGAGTGTCAGATTATAGCAGCGCCATTATCAGAAAACTGAGTAATGATTTAGCACATCTAACAAAAGGAATTCGCTCTGATGATGTAGATATGGGCCTGCTCGAATCGCACAAGAGTCTGGTACAACCACTTAAGAAACGTCATTTATATTTAGCGTTGAATCAGACAACATAGATGTCAATCGTCATGCAAAACTATCCAGGGTTGAGTGGAAAACAGCGTTGAAAAGTATCCACTCTGAGATGATAAATTACCGGCATTTTGCCGGAGAACTCTGGAGTGATAGAGATGGATATAATTGC